>JAURMJ010000223.1 GCA_030830765.1 Quisquiliibacterium sp. | reverse complement strand
GGTCCGCAGCTGGCAACAGCAAGCGTCCCGCACGCTGTACCTGCTTGATGTCCGGACGCGCGAGGAGTTTGAGCAGCAACGCATCGCCGGCTCGCGTCATGCGCCAGGCGGGCAACTTGTGCAGGCCACCGATGAATATGTCGCAGTGCGCGGAGCCCGCATCGTGCTGATCGATCCCGATCGCGTGCGCTCTGTCATGACCGCCTCATGGTTGAACCAGATGGGCCTGGATGACGTGCATGTGCTCGAACCGGAAGGCAGCACCGGCTTGGGTGACTGGCCGCTTGAGCATGGCCCTCGCCCGCAGCCACTCGCCGTGACACCGGATTGCAACACGATCACTGTGCCCGCCCTGAATGCACGGATGACCGAACCCGGCCTGACGATCATCGACCTGTCGACCAGTCTGCGCTTTCGCGATGGACACATTCCCGGGGCCTGGTGGGCTGTTCGCGCCAGATTCGAAGAGGCCGCCGAAAAATTGCCCCAGCCCGAAACGCTGGTTCTCAGCTCGGAAGATGGGCTGCTGGCGCGTCTGGCCTGCGAGGACGCCAAGCGCTGCTGGCCGATGGCCCAGGTGCTGGCCTTGGAGGGCGGCAATGCAGCCTGGGTTGCGGCCGGACACGCACTGGAGCCCGGGATCGATCAGGCTACCACCGCGCTCGATGACGTCTGGTACAAACCTTACGATCAGGCCAGCGACTATGAGAAACATGCCCGCGAGTACCTGAGCTGGGAAGTCGCACTGGTTGATCAGATTCGCCGAGACCCGACAATCCTTTTTCGCGCCTACGACTGAGTGGCAGGTCGACATCAGCCCCGATCATCCCGCCCGACTGCGTCGCGCCGGATCTCGTCCGGGCGGCGGCCACAGCTGAGGATCCGACTGCGCCTGCCCCTCATTGTGGTCGCGGCCCTGCTGCTGGCCATCGGCATTCACGACGGGCTGAGCAATGCAGGCAAGCGGCACGAGCAGCCCGAATCGCAATCGACGACCGACACACAGAAAGGATCCTCGCGTTCAACGATCGGCTCAGCGCAACCCGCGAAGCCATCGGCGGGCTCGCAGCCACGCGCCTATCCGCAGGCAGATCCCTCGAACGACGCAGCCGGGGACCCGCCCACACCGCTGTTTGGTCGGGTTGTGGCGATCGCCGATGGTGACACGCTGACGGTGCTTGATGCATCGCTGCGCGAACACAGAATCCGGCTGCTTGGCATTGATGCGCCTGAACGCAACCAGCCCTGGGGGCAACGCTCACGGCAAGCCATCTCGCGACTGGCGTTTCAACAACCAGTTCGGGTCGAATGGTCTAAACGCGATCGATTCGGCAGAGTACTTGGCAACGTCTGGGTCGCCCCACCCGATTCTGACTGCAGAGGCCAGCTGCAGTGCCCGACCAGCCTGGATGTATCGCTTGAACAGCTGCGCACCGGCCATGCCTGGTGGTATCGGCAATTCGCGAAGGACCAGCCCCCCGCGCAACGCAAGCTCTACGAACAGGCGCAATCGCAGGCGCGCGAAAGACGCGTTGGGCTGTGGCAGCAGACGGATCCGCAGCCGCCCTGGGAATATCGACGCCAGAGCAAAAGCAAACCTGGGGGCTGATGAAAACGCAGCACGGCGCTGTCGCGATGACAAAGCGCGACACAATCCGGCGTATTCCTGGAATTGGCATCCCGTAGGGGATTCGAACCCCTGTACCGACCGTGAAAGGGTCGTGTCCTAGGCCTCTAGACGAACGGGACCTTGATTTGATTCCTGGTGGAAAGAAGCAGGACCGAGCTTCCACTTGCATGCCATACAAGCGGTCTGCGAACGGACCAATCCCCCAGGCGAGCTGCGATTATAAACCAGATCCAATTGTTTTCACCAAACAAAAAAGCCGCTGCCCGCAAAGGCAACGGCTTTCTCTCAACCTGGCATCCCGTAGGGGATTCGAACCCCTGTACCGACCGTGAAAGGGTCGTGTCCTAGGCCTCTAGACGAACGGGACTAAAACTTTTTGGTGGAGGTAAGCGGGATCGAACCGCTGACCTCTTGCATGCCATGCAAGCGCTCTCCCAGCTGAGCTATACCCCCAAGCAAGCCCGCAATTATAAGCATGACTTCTAAGGATGTAAAGTTAAGGCTTGATCAACGATCACGAAGAATCTCTGATGACTGCACGAATCATCGACGGCGCGGCGCTTGCCGCCCGCATCCGCTCCGAAATCGCCCAGCGTGCAGCCACGCTGACCGCGCAGGGAATCCGGCCGGGTCTGGCCGTTGTTCTGGTCGGCGATGATCCGGCTTCAGCCGTCTATGTCCGCAACAAGGTCAAGGACTGCGAAGAGGCCGGTATTCGCTCGGTGCTTGATCGACTGCCTGCCCAGACCAGTGAGCAGGCTCTGCTGACCAGAATCGATGAGTTGAACCGCGATCCGTCGATCCACGGCATCCTTGTGCAACTTCCGCTTCCCGGCCATCTTGATGAACGGCTGGTCATCGAATCAATTGCGCCGGAAAAGGATGTCGACGGTTTTCATGTCAGCAATGCCGGCGCACTGATGACTGGCAGCCCGCGCTTTCGACCCTGCACCCCCTATGGCGTGATGAAGATGCTGGAAGCTGCCGGGGTCAAATTGGCCGGTGCCGAAGCCGTTGTCGTCGGGCGCAGCAACATTGTGGGCAAGCCGCAGGCCATGCTGCTCTTGCAGGAAAGCGCGACCGTCACCATCTGTCACAGCAGGACCCGAGATCTGACCGAACATACGCGCCGCGCCGACGTGTTGATCGCCGCCGTCGGCAAGGCTCAGATGATCACTGGCGACATGATCAAACCGGGCGCCGTGGTCATTGACGTCGGTATGAACCGGATTCCAGCGGGACCGAACGCCGGCAAGCTGTGCGGCGATGTGGACTTTGAGAGTGCCAGCAAGGTTGCCGGCGCAATCACACCAGTGCCCGGAGGCGTCGGACCGATGACCCGTGCGATGCTCCTGGTGAACACGATGGAAGCCGCTGAGCGCGTTGCGGGAGTACGCTAAGAGGCGGACCACGAATGAACGAACCACCAGACGAAGGAAACTACTGTGAGCTACTACCTGCAGACCACCTCAAAACATGATTTTGACAAGACCGTCGAAACCACAATCGCAGCGCTGGCCGAAGCCGGCTTCGGCGTACTTAGCGATATCGACGTTGCCGCGACCCTCAAGAAAAAGCTCGGTATCGAGCGAACGCCTTACCGGATTCTCGGTGCCTGCAACCCGAATTTTGCGCACCAGGCGCTTGAACGTGAGCACAATCTGGGGGTGCTGCTGCCCTGCAATGTGATTGTTCGCCAAGACGACGACAACAGCATCCAGGTTGCAGCCATTGATCCGGTCGTGCAACTTTCTAAGACAGGAAACTCTGAAATCGCGCCGATCGCAGAACAGGTTCGCTCGCTGTTGCAGGGCGTCATCGACAAAGTCGGAAAGGCTTGATCACAGCGCCCGACAAAAAGCGAACAGGAAAACACCCATGGCAGAAATCGGCGAATCAGGCACACAGCCAATCGCCGTCTTTTCTGCATCTGCAATCCGACGCATCATCGACACAACCGACCTATGAGTTCAACCTCCACTGCCCTGACCCTTAACCCCCTGCTCGACTTCACCGGCCTGCCTCGTTTCTCCGACTTCAACCCGTCGCTGATCACACCTGCGATTGATGAACTGCTGAACGCAGCCCGCGAAACCGTCGAAAGCGTCTCACGCGAGCAGACCC
>JAURMJ010000222.1 GCA_030830765.1 Quisquiliibacterium sp. | reverse complement strand
CGCGGGCCGCCTCACGGGCCGCACCGGGTCCCTCATCGGGGACCGTCATCCCCACTGAATCCGCCAGATCACGGATTGCCTCGACATAGGACAGGCCGGCATGCTCCATCAAGAAGCCGATCGCGGACCCATGCACTCCGCAGCCAAAGCAGTGATAGAACTGCTTGGTCGGGCTGACTGTGAACGATGGCGACTTTTCAGAATGAAACGGGCAAAGTCCGAGCAGATTTGCGCCCGCTTTGCGCAGCTTGACGTGCTGGCCGACCACATCGACAACGTCGACACGCGCCAAAAGCTCCTGGATGAACGACTGTGGAATCAATCCGCGGTCTCCTGCCTGACTACGTGTGCCTCAAGGGGCCCACCTCAGTGGGCCCGCAGCAACCGGCCTGCCTCCCCGTGGGCTCATCCTGCCAGGCGTTGCCTGACCTGTGCCGAGACTGCCGACATGTCAGCCTTGCCGGCCAGTTTAGCTTTCAACACCCCCATCACCTTGCCCATATCCTGCGGACCACCCGCGTTGGTGGCGGCGATTGCTGCGTCGATCTGCGCCGCGATTTCCTCGGTGCTGGCCTGCTCGGGCAGGTAGGCGGAAAGAACCTGAAGCTCGAAGCGCTCGCTGTCGGCCAGTTCGTGACGACCGGCTTTCGAGAACTGCTCAATCGAGTCACGACGCTGCTTGATCAGTTTGTCGACGATCGCCGTCACCTGTGCGTCATCGAGCTCAGCGCGGTCGTCGACCTCCTTTTGCTTGATCGCCGCCAGCAGAAGTCGAATCGCCGACAGACGCTGCGCCTCGCGGGCGCGCATCGCGTCCTTCATATCGGTGTTGATGCGTTCCTTGATGCTCATCGAGAAAATCCACAGAAAAGGCCGGTTGAACCGGAAAAACCCTCTTACGAAGGCTAACAAAAAGTACGGTGAACCAACATGGTAGCCACAGACAAAAAAGCCCGCGGCGCGAGGCCTGCGGGCTTTCGGAGCTGAAGGCACCTTGACGGCGCCTTCAAGAGCGTGAGCTCCTGCTCAATACATCTTCTTGGGCAGCATCTGGCTGCGCAAGCGCTTGTAATGGCGCTTGACTGCAGCCGCCTTCTTGCGCTTGCGCTCAGAAGTAGGCTTCTCGTAGAACTCGCGTGCGCGAAGCTCGGTGATCAGACCCGTTTTTTCGATCGTGCGCTTGAAACGGCGCAGCGCGACGTCAAACGGCTCATTTTCCTTGACCCTGATGGTCGGCATTAAAAATCACCCCCTTCCGATGCTTGGCTTCAAGACGCAATGCTCAACGTAAGCAACCCGTCAATCCAAGGCTTAGCCGGAAATTATAACAGGAAGAGAAACATCTGCCCAATCGGGGCAGATAAGACTCGGACTGAATCGCCCCTGCGGCATCGCAGGCAGGCAGTTGATGCGGCACGGCGAAGGCAAGCCCACGCGGCCTCAACAGTCCTCGTCAGGCTCTCGGGCAGCCAGCGCAGACCGGCGGCAGCCGGCCGGCATGATCCACAGCACCGTGGCTGCGACTAAAATCCAGGGATGAACGTGCTCGGCATTGAAACCTCCTGCGACGATACCGGTGTCGCCATCTACTGCACGCAGCGCGGACTGCTTGGTCAGGCCCTGCATTCGCAAATCACGATGCACGAGCGCTATGGGGGCGTGGTCCCCGAACTGGCATCCCGGGATCATATCCGGCGCATTCTCCCGTTGACGGACATCGCACTGTCCGAGGCTGGGCTGAAGCTTCAAGAGGTTGATGCGATCGCGTATACACAAGGCCCCGGTCTTGCCGGTGCACTGCTGGTTGGGGCCTCAGTCGGCACAGCAATCGCGTTCGCGCTGAATAAACCAGCAATCGGTATCCATCACCTTGAGGGTCACCTGCTGTCACCGCTGCTGTCCGATGATCCGCCCGCGTTTCCCTTTGTCGCGCTGCTGGTCTCTGGCGGTCATACCCAATTGATGCGGGTTGATGCGGTCGGACAATACGAATTACTCGGTGAGACCTTGGACGATGCTGCCGGCGAAGCCTTCGACAAAAGCGCCAAACTGCTCGGACTGGGCTACCCCGGCGGGCCCGCAATTTCGAAACTGGCCCTGCAAGGGCGTGACGGGGCGGTCAAGCTGCCGCGCCCGATGCTGCATTCGGGTGATCTGGATTTCAGCTTCAGCGGACTGAAGACCGCTGTGTTGACTGCAGTCAAACGGGGTCTTGCTGATGAGCAGGCGCGGGCAGATCTGGCCCATGCCGTCCAGGCAGCGATCGTCGATGTCCTTGCAGCCAAGGCGTTGGCAGCCGTTGACCAGACCGGCCTGTCTCGCCTTGTGATTGCTGGTGGTGTCAGCGCCAACAGTCGATTGCGAACTGCGCTGCAGATGGCCAGCGAAAAGCAGCAGCTGCGTGTTTATTTTCCAGCGCCGGCGCTTTGCACTGACAATGGCGCAATGATTGCTTTCGCAGGCGCGATGCGTCTGGCTGCCGGTCAGGTAGCGCAAGTCCCGGATGGTTTTACAGTGCGCCCGCGCTGGCCGCTGGCTGAGTTGGACGCCCCCGGCGCCTGAATATCGGAAACTGCAGGCACGCCGTCGCAAACCGCCGCTTGCGGCAGATCCCAGAGCCGAGCCGCTCCAAGCACGCCGGAAGAATCCCCATGTCGGTTGCGCAGCAACTGCGTTCGAACCGTATCGGAAAACACGTAGCGGCCCCAGCGCCGCGGCAATTCTTCGTAAATCAGATCGATATTGCTGAGCCCGCCGCCCAGCACGATCGCGTGCGGATCAACGATATTGATCACCGAGGCCAGTGAACGCGCGAGTCGATCCAGGTAACGATCCAGCACGCGCACAGCAGCCGGATGACCACAACCGGCCAGCTCGACCACCCCCCGGGCATCGCCATCCCGGGCCCGCGCTAAGGCGGACAGGCCGCGCAGATCCGGGTCTGCAGCAGCCTCACGAGCCAACGCCGGCCCACTGAGCCAGGTCTCGATGCAGCCGCAACGACCGCAATAGCAACGCGGCCCGGGCCGTTCATCGTCAAGCGGACAGGGCAGCGGATTGTGCCCCCACTCGCCGCCCAGTCCATTCACACCGACCAGGACTCGTCCTTCAAAGACAAGACCGCCGCCGACACCGGTGCCGAGAATCACGCCGAAAACGCTTTGGCATCCTGCCGCGGCGCCGTCGATCGCCTCGGACAAAGCAAAACAGTTGGCATCGTTTGCAACGCGCACCGGCTGGCCGAGCGCCCGTTCAAGGTCGCGGTCCAGCGCGCGACCGATGATCCAGGTCGAGTTTGCGTTCTTGACAAGCCCGGTCTCCGAGGAAACAGCACCCGGAATCCCGATGCCGACCGAACAGGTGCGCCCGGCAAGCTTTCTGGCCTGCTCAACCAGCTGAACCACCGCCGCGATCGTGCCCTCGTAATCTTCGCGTGGCGTTGCAATGCGCGTGCGCAACTGCTCCCGGCCTGCATCATCGAGCAGCACCACCTCGATCTTGGTGCCGCCCAGATCGATGCCGATTCGCAAAGGCATCTGCGTGTCAGCCGCGTTTCTTGTCGCCGATCCGGCTTTCCTTGCCAGCCATCAGCTTGGCGATATTGCCGCGGTGACGCCAGACCAGCAGCGCGGACATCAGGAACACCGCCATCGCAATCGGATTGGTGCCGAAAAGAAAGACGTAGTAGATCGGCGCAAAGGCGGCAGACACCAGCGCCGCCAGCGACGAATAGCGAAAGAAGAAGGCGATCAGCAACCAGGTGACCAGCGTTGCAAGACCCAGCCAAGGATTGATTGCCAGCAACACGCCCGCCGCCGTCGCGACACCCTTGCCGCCGGCAAAACGATGATAGACAGGGAAAAGGTGACCCACGAAGACCGCCAGGGCAACCAGCGCAATCGCACCATCGCCCAGAGCAAACTGGGAGGCCATCGAGCGCGCGAGAAACACCGCCAACCAGCCCTTGGCGCCATCGCCGATCAGTGTGAGCAGCGCTGCCGGCTTGTTGCCGGTGCGCAAGACGTTGGTCGCACCAGGATTGCCGGAGCCATAGCTGCGTGGATCGGCCAGCCCCATCACACGGCTGACAAGCACTGCAAACGAGACAGATCCCAACAGGTAGGCAAGAACGATGGCAATGACGCTGTTCAGATTGTCCAAGGCTGCGACTCCGTCAGTTTTATAGCGCGCAGTTTACCGGCTGGGCGGCCAGAAGGTCGACCAGCACGCGGGGTTCAATCGACATCAGGCAGCCGCGCCGGCCGGCGTTGATGTAGATGATCGGCAACTCAAGAACCGAGGCTTCAACGTAGACGGGCATCTGCTTGCGTATGCCGAACGGGGAAGTTCCACCGACCTGATAACCGGTGTGACGCTGAGCCACTTCGGGCTTGCAGGGCTCAATGGATTTACGCGCGATCTGCCTGGCGAGGTTCTTGGTGGAGACGCTGCGATCCCCATGCATCAGCACGATCAACGGCTTGGCCGATTCGTCCTGCATGACCAGTGTCTTGATTACTGCATGCTCTTGAACGCCTAGCTGGCGCGCTGATTCGGCTGTACCGCCGTGATCCACATAGTCGTAGACATGCAGCTGAACCGGGATAGCACGAAGGCGCAACGCCTGCGTGGCGGGAGTTTCGGAGACGTGGGCTTTCTTGCCAGCCATCTGTTGCGTCCTGCTCGTTAAACCTGTCAGTTCTACAAAGGTCCTGGTTCATGTCCGCAGGCACTTGGGCTGACTGCAGCACGGCCTGGATGGACATGGGTATCCGATCGCTATGAATAAACTCCGTGCACCCGCCCATACAGTCGCGCCAATCCGAACAGCGAATCAATCGCCGGCGTCGGCACGCTGGTCATGCGCCCCATCTCGACGACGGCGCCCACAAGCGCGTCCAGCTCCAGAGGCTTACCGGCCTGCGCATCGCTGAGCATCGACGTCCGCAACGCACCAAGTTTGCGTGTCACGGCATGGCGTTGATCGGGAGTCATGTCGATCGGCAGACCGATTGCCTCGCCGATCTGCGCAGCTTCGCGCATCGACGCCGACATGTACGCACGCACGAAATCATCATCGAGAATCAGATCCCCGGTTGCGCCGGTCAAAACTGAAATCGGGTTGACGGTCATGTTGCCCCACAGCTTGAGCCAGGCTTCAAGCTCGATCTGCGCGGTCTGTTCAGTCTGAAAACCAGCGTCAGCAAGCGCTGCGGCCAGCGGCGCGAGCAGCGGATGGGCCATACCCCCAGGAGCGCCGATAATCAGGCGGTCCCCGGCCCGGTGCGTCACAACCCCCGGCTCGGTCATCGCAGCAGACAAGTGCACCACGCAACCGATCACCTGCGCGACCGGCATCACACGAGCGAGCGTGCCGTTTGGATCACAGGCCTTCAGGCTCGTACCCTGCCAGCGACCGCCAATGCGACTGAAGAACCACCAGGGCACACCGTTCATCGCCGTGACAACCGCCGTATTCGGGCCGATCAGCGGGCCGATGGATTGCGCCAGCGCTTCGAGCGCAGTGGTCTTGACTGCCACGATCAGCAGATCCTGATGACCGAGCTCAGTCGGATCATCACTGGCCTTGATGCTGACCGTGGTGGTCTGGCGGGCCTCTGCCGGTCCATCGACCAGCGTGAGCCCCCGTTCACGCACCGCAGCCAGGTTGGCACCACGGGCCAGTGCGCTGACCTGTCGACCGCTACGCGCCAGCCTTGCCGCAATCAAACCGCCGACGCCCCCTAGCCCGGCCACGCAGATCTTTGGTTCATTCATCCGGAAATCCTTGAATCAGGCGACTACATCACCAGCATGGAAACATTCAATAACGATAAGAGGGATCGATCCGGTCGACCTGCCGGATCAGCGCCTCATACATGTCACGTCCGGCGCCAAAACGCTCATCGAACTGCAACGAATCCGCCGTGCATTTGCGCTGAATCGGCTCCGGGACTTCAATGACCGGCCCCATCGACACGGAGGCCAGCTGAATTTCACAGGCGCGATTGAGCAGCCAGAGAATCGCAAAGCAGCGATGAACACTGTTGG
>JAURMJ010000221.1 GCA_030830765.1 Quisquiliibacterium sp. | reverse complement strand
CGGCCTCGGCGGCGGCCCGGGCAGCCTCGGCTTCGGCACGCGCCGCGGCCTGCGCCGCTTCCTCGGCCGCCAGTTCCTCGGCCGTGACGAGCCGCCGGAACGTGGCGACCTCGATGTTCTTGGTGCCGAAGCGGACGTGGGCCAGCCGGAAGCGGCGGCCGATGATCCAGCAGTTACGGAAGAGCTTCTTGACCTGATACGGCTGGGCTGAAGTGCCGATGTCGAAGTCTTTCGGCCGCCGGCCCAGCAGCAGGTCGCGAACGCCACCGCCGACGATGAATGCCTTGTGACCGGCCTTCTGGAGGGCCTCGCAGGTCCGGATTGCGGCCTGGGAGACATCGTGGAGATGCACGCCTTCCTTGGAGCCGCCGAATCGCTTGGGGTCATGGGATGGCAGGTTGCGGGACCGCGATGCAGACCCTGTGATGGTGCCGGCGGCAGTACTGTTGCGACGACGAAAAATGCGCTGGAAGAGCTTCT
Organism: Quisquiliibacterium sp.; assembly: GCA_030830765.1. GTDB lineage: Bacteria > Pseudomonadota > Gammaproteobacteria > Burkholderiales > Burkholderiaceae_E > Quisquiliibacterium. Next base: position 6,914 of record JAURMJ010000221.1, on the reverse strand, counting down.
GGATCATTGGAAAAGTTTGAGAATCTGCCAGCCGCTTTCTCGGGCGATCACGGACAGTTTTGCGTCAGGGTTGGTCGGAACGGGGTCGGTCACGCGGGAAAGCAGCGGAAGATCATTGGCCGAGTCGCTGTAGAACCAGGAGCGCTCGAAGCTGCTCCAGGACTTGCCCAGCGAGGCGAGCCAATCGTCGGTGCGTTTGACCTTGCCCTCTCGGAAGGTCGGCAATCCGTGAGGCCGGCCGGTGATGCGGCCGTTCCGGCGTTCAATTCGGGTGGCGATCAGGTGCTCAATGCCGAAGGCGCGCGCGATCGGCTCGGTAACAAACTCATTGGTGGCCGTGACGATCGCGCACAGGTGGCCCTGCGCGAGATGGCCGGCTACAAGTTCAGTCGCAGCAGGACGGATCGCCGGCAGGATGACCTCCTGCATGTATTGCGCGTGCCAGGCGTCCAGCTGTTCTTGGGTATTGGCCGCGAGCGGCGCAAGACAGAAGGCGAGAAACTCGCCGATATCCATCGTGCCGGCGACGTACTCCCGATAGAAGCGTTCGTTTTCACGCTGATAGGCCTCGGGGTCGACCGCACCGATGCGTCCAAGAAAACGCCCCCACTCGTAGTCGCTGTCGAGCGGTAACAGAGTGTGGTCAAGGTCGAAGAGGGCTAAATGCATGATTTCAATGGATTTTATCAGTCCTGAGGATTCATCCCAAATACCGTCTGGTCAGGCTGTTCAGAGAGCCAATCGCGCACCAGCGTCAATGTGATCGGGCGCTTGCGCATCAGTGCATAGCGATCGATGGAATCGAATTCAGCGATCAGACGACGGATCTCCCGCGAGCGATGGGCCAGCAACCAGGGAAGCACGTCCGGAGCGAGTGATACGCCGCGCTGCTCGGCAAAGGCGCGCAGCACTTCAGTTTTATCCTCGTCATCAAGCAGGTGTAGTTCGAACACCAGACCAAGGCCAAGGCGGGAGCGCAGATCTTCCCGTAATTGCAGCGCCAGTGGTGGCCTGTTGCCCGCACAGACCAGCGCTGCCTCCGGATGCGCAAGCACCTGGTTGAATAGATGGAACAGCCGGTGCTGGGCTGTCTGGCTGAACTCATTGACATCGTCGGCGACGTAAAGCGGGCAGCTGGTCTCAAATGCGAACTCAGTCTCTTGGGAACCGGGGTGCAGATGTCTCGCACCGGCAAGTGCGTTCAGAAGATGGCTGCGACCGCTCCCAAGTTGTCCCCACAGGTAAACGAAGCGGTGGCGGCGCTCGCCCTGCGCGAGCGCCGAGAGGACCTGGAGGCACTCTGCGTTGCGTCCGGGCACAAAGGTGCGCAACGAGGGCGCGGCTTCGGTGAGCAGGTCCAGTGCGAGTTGCGTATGCGGCGGAATGGGTGCCATCAGAAAGAAAACGGGACATTCGGCCCCGGTGCCAAAGACCGCTTCTCGGGCTTGAGCGACGGCAGGGTCTACAATTGAGTGTTGATTGTATCGGCCCGGACCGGGGATGGTCCGCGCTTGCCGGGCCGCCGCGAGTATCCCATGAATTCATCGCTCTCTTATAAAGATGCTGGTGTCGATATTGACGCTGGCGATGCGCTTGTCGAGCGCATTAAACCGATGGCACGTCGCACTCTGCGCGAAGGTGTGATGGCCGGTATCGGCGGATTTGGCGCGCTTTTCGAGGTGCCCAAACGCTACCGTGAACCGGTCCTGGTCTCCGGTACCGATGGCGTCGGCACCAAGCTGAAGCTGGCATTCACGCTGAACCGGCATGACACCGTCGGGATCGATCTGGTCGGGATGAGTGTCAACGACATTCTCGTTCAGGGTGCCGAGCCGCTGTTCTTTCTCGATTATTTCGCCTGCGGGCGGCTGCATGTCGATACGGCGGCAGCGGTCGTAGGCGGAATCGCCCAGGGTTGCGAGCAGGCCGGCTGTGCGCTGATTGGTGGCGAGACTGCAGAGATGCCAGGCATGTATCCGGACGGCGAGTATGACCTGGCCGGCTTCGCAGTCGGCGCAGTGGAAAAATCCGAAATCATCGATGGCAAGTCGATCGGACCAGGGGATGTGGTGATCGGCCTGGCTTCGAACGGAGCGCATTCGAACGGTTACTCGCTGGTGCGTCGGGTCATCGAACGAGCCTGGGGCAGCATCACTGACCCGCGCATGAACGATGCATTTGGGGACGGCAGCTTTGCCGATGCCGTGATGGCGCCCACGCGCATTTACGTCAAACCGCTGCTGGCGCTGATGGCGCAGCTGCGGGTCAAGGGCATGGCTCACATCACAGGGGGTGGACTCGTCGAGAATGTGCCGCGCGTGCTGCCGCAGGGCGTGCAGGCGCAGTTGCATCGTGATGCCTGGCAGTGGCCCTCATTATTTGAGTGGCTGCAGCGCGAAGGTGCAATCACCGACCACGAGATGCATCGGGTCTTCAACTGCGGCATCGGCATGGTCGTTATCGTGGACCAGGCCGATGCGCAGGCTGCGCTCGATTCGCTCAACGGAGCCGGCGAACGCGCCTGGCGGATCGGGGAGATCGTTGATCGGAAAGGTGAAAGCGCGCAGACAGTGGTCCTCTGAGGCGTTCGCGTGTGCGCGGACCGACGCGACGTCAACCATCGGGTCGGACGCATGACTGTTGAATGCGATCAACTTTCCAGTCTCAGGGGCCTGCTGCGCCTTGCGACAGGCCTGATGATCGCGCTGCTGCTGTTGACGCCTGGTGCGGGTGCACTGGCGCAGGCCCCCCAGGCCAATTACCTGCTTGAAATCGATGCTCCCAGTGAACTGCTCGAGCCGCTACGAACCAGGACGCTGCTGGGGCGCTGGCGTCTGGAGCCTGATTTCGAGCCCGCGCAGCTCGATCTTTTTATTGAACGCCTGCGTGAAGAGGGTTTGCTGATCGCGCAGGCTGCCGGCTATTTCTCGGCGAAAGTGACGGTCGAGAAGCAGGCGCCGCGACCGGCCGGTGCCGTGCTTCGGGATGGCACATCAACGGCGCAGCGCAGGGGTGCCGCCCCTTGGGGTGGATCGTTGCTGCGGAGCGGCGAGCCAGGTGCTGACCGCCTCGTGCCGCTTGTTCGGGTCGTGATCGATGCCGGCGCGCGAACCACTGTCAATCTGGTGCGCCTCGAGCTGACCGGAGAGGCTGCTGAGGTCACCGGCTTTCGGGAGAAACTGTTTGCCGACTGGCCGTTGCCCGAGGGCACTTTCTTTGAATCGGCAGGCTGGGAAAACGGCAAGCGACGCATGCTTGAGGTTTTGCAGCAGGGCGGTTATCTGCGAGCGCGGGTTGTGCAAAGCCGGGCCTTGGTAAATCCCGAACTGACGGTTGCATCGCTGTCGGTCATGATCGACAGCGGTCCGCGGCTTCGCTTTGGTGGGGCGCAGATCTCCGGCGTGTCGCGTTACCCACGCAGCATCGTTGAGGATCTGATGCCCTGGGAGCGCGGTGACCTTTATGCCTTTGATGCGCTGCAGACTCTTCAGGACCGTTTGCGGGCCGATGGACACTACTCCAGCGCGACGATCCTGCCCGATCTTGAGGCCGTCGAACGAGATCCGCAGCGTGAGGACGTCCCGATCGAGATCAGCCTGCGCGAACGCAGAACCCAGCGGGCAACGTTCGGCCTGGGTTTCAGCACGGATAAAGGAATGCGCGGACTGGCCGGCTATGACAAGCTGAACATGTTTGATCGTGGCTGGGTCGCAGATGCGGGCGTGCAGGCCGAATCATTGCAGTACGTGGCTTTCGGCAATCTGCGGACCCCGACTGACCGGCATGGCTACTACGATCGGGGCGGAGTGCGCGCTGAGCGGCTCGATGTGCAGGGAGAGCTGACCGATACCAGCACCGCGTATATCGGGCGAGGTAAGCGCAGTGAAAGGCTTGAGCAGTTCACTGCATTGCAGTATCAGACCGAACGTCGTGCAATTCAAAGTGATGCAGGTGACATCACGCGAAACAGCGAGGCGCTCAGCCTGACTCATGCCTGGATGCTGCGTCGGGTCGATTCGCAGATCGATCCGCATCGCGGATTCACGCTGAATGCACAGGTCACAGGGGGGGGCACGGGTGCAAGCCTGAATCGAATTTTTGTGCGCTTGTACGGTCGCCTCATGCATTTCCTGCCAATGCCGGACAGCTCGATCTTGGCCGATGGTCTGCTGGTGTCCCGGATTGAGGGGGGATGGGTTTCGGGTGATTCGCTTGAGAATATTCCCAGCGAAAACCTGTTTCGCACTGGGGGCTCGACAACAGTGCGCGGTTATCCGTACCTGGGGCTGGGAGTGGCGCAGGGTAGTGCGGTTGTTGGCGGGCGCGTGCTCGGCGTTGCGAGCCTGGAGTATCAGCATCCGATCCGCCCGACCTGGGCTGGAGCGGTCTTTGTGGATGCCGGCAGCGCGAGTCTGTCCTGGGATGAATTCAAGCCGGCCCTGGGCGCCGGTGTTGGCGTCCGCTGGCGCTCGCCGGTCGGACCAGTCAATGTCGATCTCGCCTATGGCGAGCAGGTACGCCGATGGCGTTTGCACCTGTCGGTCGGGTACACGTTCTGATGGCCCGCAAGAAACTGCTCGTCACCCTTGTCGTCGGACTGCTCGCGCTGTGGGCTGCAGGCTGGTGGGTCGGTCGTGCGCAGTTCCTGCGGTTCGCATTGGACCAGGCGGTGATGGCCAGTGACGGACGGCTGCATTATGGCCAGGTCAGCGGTTCGCTGTTCGGCGATCTGCATGTGGATCACCTGGCATGGCGCGATCCTGAGACGGGCGCCGAGCCAAAGGGTCTGATCGTCGAGTTGCGCGATCTTCGGTTCGCCTGGCAGCCGTGGGCACTGTTGCGGCGTGAGCTTGACTTGACGCGTCTGTCTGTTGCCGATGTCCGGGTGCGGCCCGCGACTTCAAAACAGACTTCAGCTTCGCCGATACACATACCGGCCGAAATTGTTCTGCCGCTCGGGGTACGTCTGCGGGAACTTACAGTTGATCGGCTGCAGGTCGATCTTCCGGATGCAGCACCGATCAGACTGGAAAAACTGTCGCTGGCAGCGACCTATCAGCCCGGGCAGTTGCGCATCGAGAAGTTAGACCTCGCCAGCGCGTTCGGCCCCCTGAGTCTGACTGGTCAGATCACAGACTCTGCACCGTACGCGATGCTGATTGCGGGGCAATTCGAGGCCAGTTGGCGTCAGCTGCCGGTTGCCGCCTTACTGGCTGGCAATCTGGACCGTTTGATGGTCAGTGTGGCGGCCAGCGTGCCAGCCAGCGTGCGCGTCAAGACGAGGGATGATGCACCGGCGGGCGTTTCATCCGTTTCACAACCGGGTCTGGTTGCAGTCCGATTCCCGCTGTTCCCATTCCAGGATCAATTGATCGGTCCGGTGAAGCTGATGGTGCGAGACCTGGATCCCGCGGCGCTCGGGATGGAGACCGGTCTGCCGATGCTGCTGGGGGGGCAGGCCGATGCCACCTTGCAATTACCTCGCGAGGGCAGCGATCTTGTGCTGGAAGGCGAAATTCAGATCGAGAACTCGCTGGCAGGAGTCTTCGCGCAGCAGGCGCTGCCATTACGGAGGGTCCAGTCCGAAGTGCACTGGCGCGACGGCATCCTTGATCTGAAGCAATTGCAGCTTCAGATGCCCGGCGAGGGTCGTATGCGAGGTGCGGTCCGCATCGATACGACGCAAATGCGGCGGCTGGCTCAGTTCAATGTGCCAGCAATGCAGGCTGAGCTTGCCGTCGCGGACCTGGATCCCGGCGTATTCACGTCGGCCTTATCCGGCATGCGGCTTGACGGACGGATTGGTGTCGCCGGCACCCGTGCCGAGCTTGAGTTGCGCGATGCGTCCATGGGCGGGACCACACTGGCTGCCGCCGCCCGGCTTGAAGGCACTCACTTGCTTGTCGAGCAGGCGCAGTTGTCCGGATTGCCTGGTATCACTTCGGCGCGGTTCGATGCCCGGGGCAAACTTGACCTGCAGGTGCCGCATGCGTTGCAGGTCACAGCTGGCTTCAGCGGAGTGGATCCCTCAAGGCTTGGCATCATGCTGGCTCGGCTCAAGGATCGCGTTGTCGCCTTGGAGCCGCTCGTTGCGGATACCGGCGGGCCTGCCCCCAAGCCAGAAGTTCTGGCGGGCTCGAATGCGTCAAGTGGTCAGGTAGTCACCTGGCAGGACATGCTGGTTCGTCTGCCCGGTCAGCTGCAGGGACGGGTGAATTTCGCCACGAAACCGGTCCCATCAGGACCTGTTCGCTACGAGCTTGAAATTGAGCGTTTGCAAGGCAAACTGGCTGGCTCCACGCTCGCCGCACAGGGTCGTGCAAGCCTCATGGGTGAAGGGTTTTCCGATGCCCGTCTTCAACTGAGCCTGGATCAGGCACGGTTGAAGGTGCAGGGTGGACTGGGTCTTGCCGGCGAACGCCTGAAGCTTGAGTTCCGCACCGACAATCTGGCCCGACTCGCCGCCCTGCCGGGGCTGGAGGGCTTCGGTGGCGAATTGAACCTTCAAGCCGTGCTGTCGGGCAAACTGCATCGTCCTGCGCTCGAACTGACTGCAAGCGCAAGCCGGTTATCGCTCCCCGGGCAGTTGCAGATCGGATCGCTGCGGATCTCCGGGTCGACTCCCGCACTGGAGACTTCCGGCGCCGGCGGACAGGTGAAGCTGTCTGTTCAACTCGATGAGATCCGCCGTGCAGGACAACATGCCCGGCGTCTGACACTCGAACTTGATGGCGCACTGGCCGATCACCGGTTCAAGGCCGATCTGGCGGCTCAACAGTTCGGAATACGCCTTGCCGGGCGAGGCGGCTATTCGGATCGCTGGCGGGCAAGCATCACACAGATGAGCAGCAGCGGATTGCTGCAGGCCAGGCTGCTTGAACCCTTGAGCGTGCTGGCCGACGCCGACGGGATCG
>JAURMJ010000220.1 GCA_030830765.1 Quisquiliibacterium sp. | reverse complement strand
TGGGCAGCTTTGCTGCTGAAACTGACGCCTACTGGAGCGGGTGAAGGGAATCGAACCCTCGTCGTAAGCTTGGAAGGCTTCTGCTCTACCATTGAGCTACACCCGCCGGGATGATTCCCACCCGACTTTCGCCGGATTTACTGCAACCCGCCGCACTGCCTGCAACTGACCACGTTTGCCGCCAGCCGCACACCGTATTCAGCGAGCGAAACATCTGCCCCTTTGGTGGAGGAGGTTGGATTCGAACCAACGTAGGCGTAAGCCAACAGATTTACAGTCTGCCCCCTTTAGCCACTCGGGCACCCCTCCAGGGAACCGCGAATTATGTCATCAATTTCAGGACGTGTCAACATGACCGGGGTAGCGAGGCCTCGCCCCAAACCGAGGGGAATTCTCCGGTTATTGACCGTCCGACCGGTCGGACTATAAAATCGAGGCCTCATCACAGAAACCGCCAGAAACTTTCGGAACGTTTTTGATGATCTCCTGCAGGTTTGCTGCAGGCACCCTGGAGCTATGTCGCATGTATACACAAGCCATCGACCTGCCTGACAACGACAGACCTGACGAACCCAAGTCGCTCGAAGCTGCAAAGACCGCAGCAGCGGCCAATGCCGCCCGTGACAGGGCCTTCGAGGCAGCGATCGCAAACGACCGGAAGATTGAGCCTCAGGACTGGATGCCCGAGGCCTATCGGCGCACGCTGGTGCGGCAGATCTCACAGCATGCGCACTCCGAAGTCGTCGGCATGCTGCCTGAGGGCAACTGGGTGACCCGCGCTCCGAGCCTCAAACGCAAGGCAATCCTGCTGGCGAAGATCCAGGATGAAGGCGGGCATGGCCTCTACCTGTATTCAGCAGCAGAGACGCTCGGCACCTCGCGGGCCCAGATGCTGGATGCCCTTCACAGCGGTAAAGCAAAGTATTCGAGCATCTTCAATTACCCGGCGTTGACCTGGGCCGACATGGGTGCGATCGGTTGGCTGGTCGATGGAGCCGCGATCATGAACCAGGTTCCGCTTTGCCGCTGCTCCTACGGACCCTATGCGCGGGCGATGATCCGGATCTGCAAGGAGGAATCATTCCACCAGCGACAGGGCTACGACATCATGTTGTCGCTTGCGCGTGGCACCCAGGCGCAAAAGGCCATGGCGCAGGATGCGCTGAACCGCTGGTGGTGGCCGGTCGTGATGATGTTCGGACCGTCGGACAAGGATTCGGTGCACTCAGGCCAGTCGATGGCGTGGGGCATCAAGCGCATCACCAATGACGATCTGCGTCAGAAGTTCATTGACGCGACCATCCCGCAGGCTGAATTACTGGGTCTGACGGTTCCCGATCCCGATCTGAAGTGGAACGAGGAACGGGGACATTACGACCATGGCGAAATTGACTGGAGCGAATTCTGGGCGGTCGTCAATGGCGACGGACCGTGTAACCGCGAACGCCTGAAGGCGCGGGTTGCAGCCCATGAGAACGGCGGCTGGGTGCGGGAGGCAGCACTGGCACATGCCCGCAAGCAGGCTGAACGGGCACAGCGGGCAGCAGCCTGATCACCGCACCCACAAGTTGCCAACGGAAAAAGGAACGTCAATGAACGACACGAACCAGGACTGGCCGCTTTGGGAGGTCTTCGTGCGCAGCAAGCAGGGACTTGACCACAAACACTGCGGCAGTCTGCATGCAGCCGATGCACAGATGGCCTTGCACATGGCCCGGGACGTTTATACGCGGCGTCTGGAAGGGATCAGCATCTGGGTGGTCCCGTCCGCGGCGATCACCGCCTCGCTTCCCGACGACAAGGAAACCGATTTCGATCCGATGGCTGACAAGATCTATCGGCATCCGACCTTTTACAAGCTGCCCGACGAAGTCAACCACATGTGATGCAGGTCATGAGCGAAGCGAATGCACATCTGGAGTACGTGACGCGTCTCGGGGACAATGCCCTGATACTCGGTCAGCGACTGGCCGAATGGTGCGGACACGGCCCGGCGCTCGAAGAGGAACTGGCACTGACCAACATCTCGCTGGACCTGATCGGACAGGCTCGCCTGCTGCTGACCCATGCAGGCCAACTTGAGGGCAAAGGCCGCGACGAGGATGCGCTGGCGTATTTGCGTGACGAGCCGCAGTTCCGGAACTGGACGCTGCTCGAATTGCCGAATGGCAAGGCAAAACATGACGACTATGCGATCACCGTCGCTCGCAACTTTCTGTTCAGCGCACTCCAGGTTCCGCTCTGGGAAGCGTTGAGCCGCTCCACGGACGAGCAGCTTGCACAGATTGCAGCCAAGTCCGTCAAGGAAGCACGCTCCCATCTGCGCCATGCCGGCGAGTGGATGCTGCGCTTCGGCGATGGCACCGAGGAGTCGAACCGGCGCGCACAGCAGGCGCTGGACTGGCTCTGGCCCTATACACATGAGCTCTGGAGCGAAGACCCGGTCGAGACCGAGGTGGCGGCCAACGGCATCGGCGTGGTCACGGCAATGTTGAAACCTGGCTGGGACGCGACGATCGATGCGACGCTGTCGCACGCCGGATTGCGTCGCCCCCAGGACAGCGGATTTGTATCGACCGGCAAGCTGGGCATCCACAGCGAGCATCTTGGCTATCTGCTGGCCGAGATGCAGACGCTTGCCCGGCAGCACCCCGGAGCGCAGTGGTGAACGCAGATCCGCTGCGCAGTCCGGACCTGCCTGTGGGCCAGGCTGACCGAATCGCCGTCTCAGAGGCAGTTCGTATCGATCTGGCGCGTCAGCTTGCGGCCCAGGTGGCCGACCCTGAAATCCCGGTGATCAACCTGCAGGAACTTGGCATCCTGCGCGACGTGCAACTGCAAGGCGACGAGATCGTCGTGACCCTGACACCAACATACACAGGCTGCCCCGCGACCGAAGTGATCAGGGACGATGTACTGC
>JAURMJ010000004.1 GCA_030830765.1 Quisquiliibacterium sp. | reverse complement strand
TGCTGCTTGAGCGTCTGCTCGAACGCGCGCGTCATGTCGAAGTACAGATCTTTGGGGATACTCACGGCAATTACATCCATCTCGGTGAGCGCGACTGCTCGACCCAGCGCCGCAACCAGAAGATTCTCGAAGAAGCCCCAGCCCCCGGCGTCGACGCGACGCTGCGCGACGCACTGGGCGATTCAGCGATTCGCCTGGCCCGCGAAGTCGGCTATGTGGGCGCAGGCACCGTCGAGTTTCTGCTCGCCGAAGATGGCAGCTTTCACTTCCTGGAGATGAATACCCGACTGCAGGTGGAACATCCGGTCACCGAGGCAATCACCGGACTGGATCTTGTCGCGCTGCAGTTACGCATTGCGCAAGGCGAGACCATGGATCTTGTCCAGCAGGACATCACCCTGAGCGGCCACGCCATCGAGGCCAGGCTATGTGCTGAAGACCCCTGGACCGGATTCGCCCCCCAGTCAGGTCCAATCGCCGCGTGGCAACTTCCACAAATCGAGGGCGTTCGCATTGATCATGGCCTGGCGCCGCAGGCGACCGTGCCACCGCACTACGATTCGATGCTGGCCAAGGTCATCGCGCACGGAGCAGACCGTGAGCAGGCGCGCAGCCGCCTGGTTTCAGCGCTGCGCGAACTGAGCCTGCTGGGAATCCGAAATAATCGTGATTATCTGATCACCTGTCTGCAGGCAGACGCGTTTCGAGAGGCCCGGCTGGCAACAGCCTGGCTTGGTGAGGCCGCTCATCAATGGCGGGCGCCAGTCCCGGATACACGCTGGCTGGGTTTGGCCGCTGCGCTCACCGTCTGGCAGACGTCACGAGGCCATGGCGTCCTGGCTGGCTTCAGCTCGAACGGTGCCAGATCGATGCCGATGCTGCTGCTTGTGCAGGACATTCACCATCCGTTGACGCTGCGCATGCTGAGCGCTCGCAGCATCGAGGTCAGCGGCCAGACCGACGGTGAAACATGGACACACCGGATCGAACAGGAGATTGTTCAATCAACCGCTGTTTACGAGGCGACAACAACTCTGGATCGTTCGGTCCGCCTTGACGGTCTTCGCACAAATGTGCGCTGCACGCTTTCGGGCGCTCGCGGTCGTTCGGAAACATGCGGAAGTCTGGATGCATTTGGCATCGCGGCCGATTTCATCGATCAGACCCACGCGCCCCGCAGCCGGGAAAGCACCGGTGGCAGCGGTCGTGTCACTTCAAACATGCATGGCCAGGTGGTCGATGTCGCAGTCACCCCCGGACAGGCGGTTTCCCGTGGCCAGCGCCTGCTGTCCATCGAAGCGATGAAGATGGAGCACCAGATCGTTGCTCCAATCGATGGGACGGTCGTTGAGTTGTCAACCGCCTCCGGCCAGCAGGTTGCCCCGGGGCGGCTACTCGTCACCATCGAAGCTGCCGCCAGCGCGTAAAGAGAATCCACCCCGCACCTTCACGGCCGAAACTGCTGCGATCTGCCGGCCAATCAGCAGGGACCGATCTGACTGATCCTGCTGATCTGGCAGGCCATGATCTGGATGATCTAGCGCGCTCCCAGCCCCATCGATCGGGTGATCAACTCCTTCATGATCTCGTTGGTGCCGCCGTAGATGCGCTGGACACGGGCATCGGCAAAGGCACGGGCCACCGGGTACTCCCACATGTAGCCATAACCGCCGTGCAGTTGGACGCATTCGTCGACGACCTTGCATTGCAGGTCGCTGCACCAGTACTTGGCCATTGATGCGGTCGTCGCATCGAGCTTGTCATCAAGCTGCATCGAGATGCACTTGTCGACGAAGACGCGTGCAATCTGAACCTCCGTCTGCATCTCAGCGAGCTTGAAGCGGGTGTTCTGGAAACTCGCAACCGTCGTACCAAAGACCTTGCGCTCCTTCACGTAGTCAACGGTCCAGTCGATCGCAGCTTGCGCATTCTCGACGCCGGCAATCGCGATCTGCAGGCGCTCCCAGGGCAGCTCCTGCATCAGATAAATGAAGCCCTGATTCTCGCCGCCCAGCAAGTTGGCGGCTGGTACTTCGACGTTGTCAAAGAAAAGCTCGGACGTATCCTGGGCCTTCATGCCCACTTTCTTCAGGCGCTTACCTTTCTCGAAGCCCTTCATGCCACGCTCAACGAGCAGCAGGCTGGTGCCTTTGGCTCCGGCACTCGGGTTGGTCTTAGCCACGACAATCACCAGGTCGGCGTGCCAGCCGTTGGTGATGAAAGTCTTGGATCCGTTCAACACATAGTGGTCGCCCTTTCGTGCGGCAGAAGTCTTCACGCCCTGGAGATCCGAACCGGCTGCCGGCTCGCTCATGGCGATCGCACCGATGATCTCTCCGCTGGCCAGCTTGGGCAGATAGTGACGTTTCTGCTCTTCGGAGCCGTAGTGCAGGATGTACGGAGCAACGATTTCCGAATGCAGACCGAACCCGATACCACTGGCATTGACCCGCGCAAGTTCCTCCATCATCACGACCGAATAGACCTTGTCGGCACCGGCACCGCCGTATTCCTCAGGCATGGAGGTACACAAAAAGCCGTTCTCTCCCGCCTTAGTCCAAACCTCCCGGTCGACGTAGCCCTGCTCCTCCCACTGCGCATGGAAGGGGACAATCTCCTTATCAACAAACCGACGAAATGAATCGCGGAATGCGTCATGGTCTTCGGTAAAGATGCTGCGCTCGATCATCGTGATCTCCCGGTATCAAGAAAAAAGCCCACCAGACTCGTGGGCTCCGACAAATGAATATTAAGCGATGCTGGCCTCGGAACGGCGGATCAGCCCGGCGTCATCACAACCCCCCGGGCGTCATGATCTACATCTGTTCAGCCCGCCTTGCTTTCCGGACTGCATCAAGCAGCTGAGCCGCCAGAACGACTGGATCAAATGGCTTGGGAATAAGCACCGCCCCGTCGGGTAGAACGCGTCGAACGTCACCTGGGTTGGCCTCACCGGTCACGATCACTGCGGGCACATCGCTTTCCAGGCGTCGTCGCAGAACCCGCACGCAGTCGGCTCCATTGAGTTCGCCCGGCAAACGAAAATCACTGATGATCACATCGGGAAGTCGCGCAGAATGCTCGCACTCGATCAGCAAATCATGCAGATCAGCTCCACTGACAAAGACCATGTTCCATTCATTGAGTAACTCCTCAAAGGCCTGACGGGACGAAGGATCATCCTCAAGAATCAGGGCAAACCCGCCCTGAAGCTCATTCAGTTCGTCGTCACTGAGCAACTCCTTGGCTGCCTCGACCTCGGCGGATCGACTGACCCGATGCCCGGGAAGACTGACGGTGAACCGGGTTCCACGACCCAGCGTTGAACGTAACGCGAGCGAGTGCCCCGGCAGTTGCTCGACCGCACGACGCACCAGGAACAGGCCCAATCCCAGGCCGCGCTCACGATTTCGCTCGGTATTGGAGATCTGAAAATAGGGCAGCCAGATCGTTTCGAGGCTCTCTTTGGAGATGCCGATCCCGGTATCGCTCACGACAATCTGGCAAACATCCCCCTTCATTCGTACGTTGACCAGCACGCCACGCCCGATACGTCCATCAGGCGCCGTGAACTTCAACGCATTCGAGACGATGTTCATCAGGATTCGCCACAGCGCGATCGCATCAGTGGTCACTGCAATTGGTTGATCCGGAATCCGGATTCGTAATTCCAGGCCCCTGGTCGCAGCCTCGGTCGCAAAGGTCTCGCGCAGGCGCGACAGAATCGGGGCCAGTTCAACCTCAGCGACCGTAATCGGCTCTGTCCCGCTGTCATAGCGAGCAGAAGTCAACACGTGATCAAGCGTCTCGCCCAGAATGTCAACCGATTTGGACAACAGATCAGCCTGCCGCCGAGCCTGCCCGGCATCACCACGCTCAAGCCGGCGCATCAGCGTCCCAAGATACGAGCGCACAGCCATCATCGGCTGCCGCAGATCATGGCTGACCGCTGCCAACAGCCTCGTCTTGTCAAGGTGTGCCTCTTCAGCTGCATTCGCACGCGTGTTCAATGCCTCTTGCGCAACCTCCGCACGGCGCCGGGCATGGAAGAGTTCGCGTTCGCGGGTTTCAGTTGTTCTGCAAATGAAAAACCCAGCTAAATTGGCAAAGAACAAATAGATAGCAATCCGGGTATTCGCATGCTGGGCGATCATGGGACTATAAGATGGGGCAAGAAGAAATAAGCATCCAAGCGACACAAATCCACCAACAAGAACAGCTGTCCAAGCAGGCAGGCGTAAGAAACCGTAATGAAGCATCAAACCAAAAATCAGCGCGGGGGTCACACCCGGATTCGTTGCCAACACCCCCTCTGGATAGAGGGATAGCAGGTACACAGTGCAGGCTAATGTCAGCCCACTCACGCTCGTTGTAATCGCGACATAGTTCGTTGTCGAGAAACTGGGATACGCGTACATCGTGAAAGCACCAGCACCGAGAAGTGCGACGACGGCCAATCGCATCCAGATCGCCGGCCCCGAGGCACTCTCAAAAATCAAAGCAATAACGAGGAAGGTTAAGAAAATCAACGCAGCACCAATCGACGCGTAAAACGCCGTCTGGACACCAGCTCGGTGGTACTGTTCAAGAAACTCGTCGTTGAGCGAAACAGCGCCTCCATCAACCATCTGCACCTCGGTACAAAAGAGCGGAAAACTCTATGTTCGGCCAAAGCAGCCGCGCGTCGACTTCGACCATAGCAACAAAGTCACTACAAATAACGACGATCAGAGGGTAACGCGGAAGCAAACCAAGGTCACGCAACTAATCCGTAATCCCGATACGCCAAAGGATCTAACCAGCTAGCGAGGAGCGAACGTTCGACGAAACAACAAACCCCTTCCAAAATTCTCAAAATAGGTATACGGTACATGAACTAAGAAAGCTAAGTAACTGTTTTAAAAGTGAATGATTTGTGATGAACGTCAATCCTCATCCACGGTCCAGCCCTTCTGAGGTCCTAGCTGCGCATGGCAGCCAGGGTGAAACAGGAACAACTGTTAGCCAAACCGGAGCATTCCCTTTTACTAGCGCAACGCAACCCAAGAGAGCGGACCTTCCCTTCACCGTTCGAATAGTCCGGACAGATGAACAATTGGAGCGTGCTGTACGGATTCGTTCTGAGGCCTACAGTCGACATCTACCGCCACTTGGAGAGCTCCTCGGAACACCAGAAACGATTGATCGGAAATCTGACGCGATAGTATTCCTTGCGGAAGGAAAAATCGATGAAGAACCGCTTGGCACGATAAGAATACAAACAAATTTTGACACGCCCCTCCCTCTAGAAGATTCCATAAAATTACCGGATGAATATAAAGGTCGCCCTCTCGCAGGGGTTTCGCGCCTAGCAATCAAAGCGGGTCCAAGGGGTAGACTGGTAAAACTTGCACTTTTTAAAGCATTACACAGATACTGCCTCGCCAAGCAGGTAGAGTGGATACTCATCGGAGCTCGACCTCCGATTGAACAAAGCTATCTTGATTTAGGCTTCACTGATACTTTCGCAGACAAGCAATTACGCCCTCTGTCGACAGCAGCAGGCATACCGCATAGAATCCTATCGTTTCACGTCTTTTCAGCAGAACGGAGGTGGTACGACTTATCACATCCGCTTTATCTTTTTATGGGAAATCGGTTTCATCCTGACATCGAAATATTTTCGTCAGTCAATAACATGTGGGCTCGCCCAAGAACTCGCGGAAAACGTCTAAGGCAAGAGAAAAAACACATCGAAGTTCCAATTGTTTAATACAGATCAAAACGGCAAAAACATTCCTGTATTTTTTTTATATTCCGTGTAAGCCTCAGACAAATTTGTTTTTAGAATTAGACCTTCTTCTTTGCGTGCAGCATAATAATACAGCGATATCATGAAGACCACGCCACAAAAAATCAAAAATTCCGGAATAATTAAAACTACACCAATCCAATAAATAATATATGAATAGTAGAATGGATGACGCACAAACTTATAGCGACCAGAAGTATTAATGGATCCGCGCACACCGGGTGAAAATGCAATACCGGGACGCACACTGCCGTACGAAGACATTGCCCAATAAAAAATTAACACAGAAACGATAACAGTCAATATACCCAAAATCGAAAGGCTAACATCGCTATTCCCACCATGTAACAAAAGTCTTAAGATGACAACCAAACCCAACAATGTGCCAGACAAGCTGAGTAGCTTTCTGCTCCTCGATGATCTTTCAGCGCCAACAAAGAAGCCTCGCCGCGCCCAAGCGAAACATAAAAGCACACCTAACACGGCAGCGAACTTCAGAGCAGTCATAGGATTTCTTCCAACGATGGACAACTCACCGACTATTGAGTATTG
>JAURMJ010000219.1 GCA_030830765.1 Quisquiliibacterium sp. | reverse complement strand
CCTGCGAAGGCGATGGTGTCATCAAGGTTGAGATGCATTTCCTGCCTGACCTGTACGTCACCTGCGACACCTGCCACGGCAAGCGCTACAACCGCGAAACCCTGGAAGTGCTCTACAAGGGACGTAACATTGCAGAAGTGCTGGAGATGACCATCGAGCAGGCCAGCACTTTCTTTGCCAACGTGCCACTGGTTGCGCGAAGACTCAATACGTTGCTTGAAGTCGGTCTGGGCTATGTTCGGCTTGGACAGAGTGCCACGACGCTTTCCGGTGGCGAGGCGCAGCGTGTGAAGCTGTCGCAGGAGCTCTCCAAACGCGGAACCGGCAAAACCTTATACATCCTCGATGAGCCCACCACCGGGCTGCACTTTCATGACATTGCATTGTTGCTGCGCGTGATCCATGCGCTGCGGGATGCGGGCAACACGGTGGTCGTCATCGAGCACAATCTGGACGTAATCAAGACCGCCGACTGGATTCTCGATCTTGGGCCCGAAGGCGGCCAAGGAGGCGGCCAGATCGTAGCCTTTGGCACGCCGGAAGACGTTGCCGCAAACCCGGCCAGCCATACCGGACGCTATCTTGCCCAGGTCGTGTCGCGAGGCTGATCCATCCATGAACTGCTGTCAGACATCCGCGTCTGTGAGAGTTGAACCGCTGGGAGATGACCGGCTCCCCGCGCAATGCTCGGCGCATAAACACTGATTCAAGAACAAGGATTTCGCAATGACTCTGTACATCGCAATCATCGTCTATCTGACCGCGATGACGATTGCCAACCTGACCGTCGCCGCCTTCGGGCCGGTTGTGACCCCAATCAATGCATTCGTGCTGATCGGTCTCGATCTTGCGCTCCGCGACTGGTTGCATGTGCGCCTGAAAGTCTGGCAGATGGGCCTGCTGATCGGCGTGACCGGTCTGATCACTTATCTGCTGAACCCGGCGGCAGGTCAGATTGCAATTGCTTCGGCGGTGGCATTCACCTGCGCCGCAACGGCAGACTGGCTCACCTTTGCCCGGTTGCGGGGCACCTGGCTGTTTCGCGCAAACGGCTCGAATGTGGTGGGCGCAGCCGTTGACTCGGTGATTTTCCCGACGCTGGCGTTTGGTGTGCTGATGCCTCAGATCGTGCTGATGCAGTTTGTCGCGAAGGTAGCTGGGGGAGCCGTCTGGTCCTGGCTGCTGGGCCGATTTTTTGACGGTCAGCAGCAGCAACAACGCTGAGGCAGATGGTGACGCAGGTTCGGCTCACCACCGTTCTTCGTCTGTGCGATCCGTGTTCAGTTTGAATTAAGCCGCAGCGGGGCGTGTTGTGTCGCGCAGCGCTGCCGGTGAATCGGTTCACTGATGCGGCTCATCAATATGAGCAGTCGTCACGCGGCTTCCACCGTCATCTGCGCGGACTGAGCCGTTCGGCCACCGCCCGCATCTCGACTGCATCCAGCATCACCGGGTCACCAAGTTGCAACACCTGCCAGTACATCCGGGCCAGTGTTTCAACCTCGGCTGCCATGGCAAGTGCCTGCTCAAGACTGCCGCCAAGCGCAAGCAAACCGTGATTGGCCAACAGGCAGCCCTGACGGTCCTGCAATGCGCGAAGCGCATGGTCAGACAAGGCTTGCGTACCGAAGCTGGCATATGGCGCGCAACGGATATCGGCACCGCCTGCGATTGCCACCATGTAATGAAACGGTCCGATACCCTCGCGCTGCACGCGCGCGCTGCACGATAGGCTGGCTGCGAATGCGCCATGGGTATGAACGACTGCCTGAGCCTCTTTGCGATGAGCATACACATCACGATGCATACGCCATTCCGAAGAGGGCTCGCGGGCATCATCACGACATGCCGGAGTCGCTGCATCGCCCGAACCAAGTAGCCGCATCGAAATCCAGACGATGTCGTCGATCTGCAAACGCTCGTAAGGCAGCCCGGACGGCGTGATCAGCAGCCCGTCTTCCAGACCCCGATCCCAGCGCAAGGACACATTGCCCGATTTACCCTGATTGATGCTCAGCGCATTCATCCGCAGGCAGGTTTCGATCAGCGCCCGACGTGCCTCGTTCTCCGTGATGAACTGACTGGTCTGCTTGCCACTCATGCGCCACCTCCCGACAGCAGTTGAGCGATGGCATCCACGTGTGCCGGGATCACGCCCTGCTCGGTGACCAGCGCCGTCACCAGCCGCGCCGGCGTAACATCAAAAGCCGGATTCGCGGCCGGACTGTCATCCGGCGTGACCTGGAACGAGCGCAGCCGGCCCTCCTCGTCACGCCCCAGCAGATGCGTCACTTCGCGGGGGCTGCGTTGCTCGATTTCGATCAGGTCTCCATGCAGGCAGTGCGGATCAATCGTCGAGATCGGACAGGCGACATAGAAAGGCACTTCATTGTCATGGGCGGCCAGTGCCTTCAGATAAGTACCGATCTTATTGGCCACATCGCCATTCGCTGCAACACGATCACAGCCGACAATGACCGCATCCACCTGCCGCTGACGCATCAGCAGCCCGCCCGCATTATCGACAATCACCGTGTGCGGCACCCCGCGCTCACGCAGCTCCCAGGCGGTCAGGCTGGCACCCTGGTTGCGCGGCCGGGTTTCGTCGACCCAGACATGCACGGCAAGGCCGGCTTCGTGCAGCGCATAGATCGGCGACAGCGCCGTGCCATGATCAACCGTCGCAATCCGCCCGGCATTGCAGTGCGTGAGGATCTGCAGGGCACGATGCGGTCTGGCCAGCCGCGTCAGCAGCGCAGCCGCATGCCGGCCGATGGCCGCATTACAGGCAACATCCTCGTCGCAGATTGCGCAGGCCTGCGCCCAGGCCGCATCGGCACGAGCCCCTGGCGCAAGTGGTCGAACCACCTGCATCACCCGCTCGAGTGCCCAACGCAGGTTCACTGCAGTCGGACGGGTCGCGAGCAATCGGTCGAAAGCACCCCGCAAGGCTTCATCACGGGCATCCGCACGCAACGCAAACGCAAGCCCGTAGGCTGCAACCGCACCGATCAGCGGTGCCCCGCGAACCTGCATCGTGACGATCGCCTTTGCGCAGTCCTGCTCGCTGGCCAGCTCGAGCTCAACGGTCTCAAAGGGCAAGCGGATCTGATCCCAGGTGAACAGACGCCGACCAGAGTCAAGCCAGAGGGTACGAGCCATTGCGGATTGTCCTTGTGCAGCGCAGCAGGCCCGCCTAAGCTGGGCGCTGGTGGTCAAAGTTAAACTGAACCGATTGTAGGGGGATCGCAAGTCGAGATCCCGCGACACCTGCAACTGCCCTGCATCAATGATTGAAGTCAGCCTGTTATCCGTATTCCTGGTCGGCCTGTTTGGCGGTCTGCATTGCGCCGGCATGTGCGGCGGCATTGTGTCGGTTATCGGCGCGGGGACCGGACGCAAACCGCCTGCAGGGCCCGTCATCCCGATCCGGGTGGCCCAGGAGCAGGCGCCAGTGATGGCGGCCCAATCCTTAGCGACCACCACGGCCCGTCCGATTGCGCAGCCGACCCAGCATCTGCTGGCCTACAACGCCGGACGTATCGCCACCTATACGCTGATCGGCACACTGGCCGGCGCGCTTGGTTCGGCCACGACCTTGGCACGCGGTCTGCTGGCCATTGAGCAGACAATGTTCGTTGCAGCCAACCTGTTGCTGATCCTGCTGGGCCTGTACCTGAGCGGTGCGATGCGCTCGCTGGCCTTTCTTGAGCGGGCCGGCTCCGGTCTGTGGCGCCTGCTCAGCCCGCTCGCGGCCCGATTACTGGGTCTTCGCAGCCTGCGCGGTGCCTTCGCGACTGGCCTGGTCTGGGGGCTGGTGCCTTGCGGCATGGTCTATGGCGTACTGATCGCTGCGCTGCTGAGTGGCAGTGCAATTCAGGGGGGTGCCCTGATGCTCGTCTTCGGACTGGGCACCCTGCCCAATCTG
>JAURMJ010000218.1 GCA_030830765.1 Quisquiliibacterium sp. | reverse complement strand
CCAGCATCTCGCGGTCGACCCGCGTCACCGAGCGAACCAGCAGCACGTCGACATTCTCCAGCGCGGCTCGATTGATGCTGCGGCCGGGCATGCGGCGAATCTCGCCGAAACCGGCAAAGAACTCATCGACCAGCGGAATGTTTTCATCGGCGAGGATATGCATTGCACGGCTCCGGTGAGGGGGGCCCACATTCTAGACGGCTTGCCACTGCTTTGCCGCCTTCCTGAGCGTAGCCACGCGGCGTAGACTAGCGCGCTTCTTGTATACAACCGGAACGCCCAGTAATGCCCACTGAGCTCAGACTCAGACGGGTCCGCCTCGAATTGCGCACCCTCTTTGCCCTTGCCCTACCCATGATGATCGCCCAGCTGGCCAGCACGGCGATGGGTTTCGTCGATACCGTTATGGCCGGACGCGTAAGCCCGCAGGACCTGGCCGCCGTCGCACTAGGCAACTCGATCTGGGTGCCGGTCTATCTGCTCGTCTGCGGAATCACCCTGGCGACCACGCCGAACGTCGCGCAGCGCTTCGGCGCAGGACGGCATGGCGAAATCGGCCCGCTGGTTCGCCAGGCGTTGTGGATGGGCGGCGGCATCGGTGTGCTCAGTGCATCATTGATGTGGAACGCAGAGCCCGTCCTGCATCTGATGCGTGTCGAACCGGCCCTGGTCGAGCCGACCATGGACTACCTGCGCGCTGTCGCCTGCGGATTTCCCGCTGTCGCTCTGTATCAAGTGCTGCGCTGTTTCAGCGACGGGCTGGGCCATCCGCGGCCAAGCATGGTGATCGGTATCCTCGGCCTGCTGCTGAACATTCCGCTGAACTATGTGTTCATCTACGGCAAGTTCGGCGTGCCGGCGATGGGCGGCGTCGGTTGCGGCGTTTCCACGGCATTGGTAATGCTGTTCATGTTGGTGGCGATGAGCGTCTGGGTTAAGCGCGCACCGGCCTATCAGGCCAGTCAGCTGTTTTCCCACTTCGAATGGCCACGCTGGCCGATGCTGCGTCATCTGCTTTCGGTCGGCGTACCAATCGGGGTCGCGGTGTTCGCCGAGGCCAGCATCTTCTCGGTGATCGCCCTGCTGATCGGCGCCCTCGGGGCAACGGTCGTCGCCGGTCACCAGATCGCACTGAACTTCACGTCGCTGATCTTCATGATTCCACTGTCGCTGGGTATGGCGGTGACCGTGCGCATTGGTCAGGAGCTGGGCCGCAACGCTCCACGCGACGCTCGCTTTGTCGCCGGCGTCGGGATCGGCGCCGCCCTGGTATATGCCTGCTTTTCCGCCAGCGCCATGCTGCTGTTCAGCGAGCAGATCGCGCGGATCTATACCCCTGATCCGGCCGTGGTCGCCGTCGCTGCCAGCCTATTCCTCTACGCCGCGCTGTTCCAGTTCTCCGATGTGGTTCAGGTCACGGCTGCTGGCGCGTTGCGCGGCTATCAGGACACCCGCATGACGATGGTCTACACCCTCTTCGCCTACTGGGGGATCGGTTTGCCGTTGGGCTATCTGATCGGCCTGACCGACCACCTCGGCGCCGCCAGTGGGCCTGCCGGTCTATGGCAAGGCCTGATCGCCGGCCTGAGCTGCGCAGCTCTGTTGCTCAGCGTGCGCCTGGCCCGCAGCGCCCGACGCGAGATTCGTCGGCACACTGCGCTTCGCAGGGCAGCCGTCTGACAAAGGTCGGGATGGGGCGGCGCGGATCATAGGCTGCGTTCGATTCGGCCATCAGAGCGCGCCAGGTAACCCGTGCCACACTCCCAAAGCAGCGCAGCGCGGTCCTCGGTACCAAGTGCGTCGAGTCCACCACGCAGCGCATAGGCGGTGAAGCCGAGCTGCGTCAGTAGGAACACCGCGTTGGCGCTGCGCTTGCCGCTTTCGCAATAGCAAAGGTAGGGCCGCTGCGGGTCCAGCAAACGGGTTTTCAAACGCAGCAGGTGCAGCGGCATGTGCAGCGCCTGCATGGCATGGCCCTGCTCGTAATCATCAAGCAGACGCACATCCAGCCACTGCGCACCGCACGCCAGCAGATCAGCCACGCCATCCAGATCGACTTCGCCAACCACCGGTGCCTTGAGCAGCTCGAGAAAGTCCGCCCGCGCCAGGCGGAGCACCCGACCGTCCTCAACCATCGCGACACTGGCATTACGCGGTCGCTCTTCGAGCAGCGCCTCTTCACCGAAACAGGCTCCGGGTTCCAGCTCGGCCAACAGCTGCTCACCGCTGCCGGAAGCCTTCAGGACCTGCGCGCCGCCGCTCTTGAGGAAATAGCAGCAGTCTCCGGCTTCCCCTTCACGTAACAGGGTTTGCCCGGCGGATACTTCGATCTCCACGAGGCGGCTGAGCATGCTGCGAATATTTGCCGGTGGAACCTGGGCGAACAGCGGATTCTCCAGCAGGCGCTCCAGCCACTCCCCGTCCTCGCCCTCCATCGACAGCTGCAGCAGCACATCTTGCAGGGCTTGGCGCCAGGACAGCAGCCGCTCCAACTCCGCGCTGTCCACCGTCAGCAGCTGGCAGTCATCCAGCGCCCTCGCCTCCAGCAGGCGGCCCGCAGCAAGGCTGTGTAGAGCAGCCGATGTGCCCGCCACCAGCCGCGTTTGCTGCCCGTCGTGATCGGTCAACAGCAGGCTGCCCGACATCAGGTAATGACGTTTCGAACTCAGCTCATCAACAAGGTCGAGCAACTGCCCAGGCGCAAGCGCGAGCGGCACTATGCGCACACGAAGCTCCCACAACTGGCGTGGCGACAAGCCATTGAGCGGGACCAGATTACGCAGCTGATCGGGGTGCAGCGGTTTGTTCATCCGACAAAATCCAAACGTCTATCCGTCAATCAGCTTCTGCAGCTGGCCCTGAGCAGCACGGCGCCCTTGCAGTCCACCGGTATGGACGAATATCAGCCGCGTGCCGGCGGGAAAATAACCGCGCTCGACATAAAGGCGCAATGCCATCATGGTCTTTGCAGTGTATATCGGATCGAGCGGCACGCCACCCTGGCGCTCGGTATCGAGAATGAACTGCGCCAACTCCCTGTCGAAGCGACCAAATCCGCCACGACTGGCGTCCAGCAGTTCATAGCCGCTGGACGCCATACCGGCTTGCGCGAGCAAGTTGGCGACGCCGGCATCGACGGCGTGGGAAGGCGGCCCTGCCAGCGCGCCGAACACCCGATGCCTACCTGCCTCGCCGATGACCAGACCTGCCAGCGTCGTCCCGGTGCCGGCGGCCAGCCAGAGCGCGTCGTAGTCCTTCCAGCCGAGCGACGCGAGCGCGGACTCCACTCTCGGAACAAGCCCGGCGCACCCTAGGGCGCCGGGCAAACCGCCGCCACCTTCAGGGATGCAGTAGAAACCTGGATATCGCGCTCGCCATGGCGTCCAGAAGGAAGGCAGATTGCGCTCCCGGTACCCTGCGTAGCCGAGCCAATGCAGCTGCATGCCCCAGCCACGTAGATCGGCGACCGTTGGCGTTACCTGCTCATGGCCGCGCAGCAGGCCGACAGTAGGCAGGCCGAGTCGGCGGCCGGCTGCAGCCAGCGCATGCAGATGATTGGAGTGCGGGCCGCCGAGACTGATCAGCCCCGGCGCAGCGACAGAACGCGCTGCATCGAGATGCTTTACCAATTTGAACCACTTGTTGCCGGACAGCTCGGGATCCAGCAGATCGAGCCGCAGCACCGCAACCTCGACCCCGCTGCGCGCGAGCCAGTCCAATGACAGCGGCTGCAGGATCAGCGGAGCATCGAAGCCGAGATCGGATTGAACGGAGGACAAACCGCTCAGCTGCCGGTGCGCTGCCGGTCTTCCTTGCGGTGCCGGGCGCAGCAGTTGGATTCGCCGATCACGAAGCGACTCGGCGCATCGATCTTGTCCAGGGGCATCGCGCAACGCTCACCGCTGGAAAGCGCCGCGACGCAGGCCGGCTTCTGATAATGCTCCAGCCACTGTCGGTACTGCTCCTCGGAGACAAAGCACTTGGCAGCAGCATAAGCCAGAGGATTGGCGCGGTAGCGGGCCAGGTCCTGCAATGCGATCGTCAGATGCCCGGCACCCGGGTGGTAGGCCATGAACACGACCCCTTGTCGAGACAGTTCCTCCAGCACCCGGTCACCGCTGTGGCGCAGCGTTTCGCACTCGGCCTTGAGCCGCTGGATTTCCTCTTCCAGCTGTGCATCCAGTTCGTTGCGGTAGGCCAGCTCGACATCGCGGATCGCCACCTGCTCCTTGTACTCCGCAATCGCCGCCGCGATACGGGCCTGGGCTTCATGCTCGAACTGCTCCCGGGCGGCGCCGATCTCAACCCGACCGCTGACCTCCAGCGTACGCAGCTGCTTGCTCATTTCCTCACGCGCTTTCTGGAAACTCTCGCCCTGGGCAGTCATCTGCGCATGCAGGCTAGCGTTCAGCTCGGTCTGCTGTTGCAATTTCTGCTGCAGCGCGCGGATCTCCTCCTGCTGTGCCTTGCGTTCCTTCTCCGCGGCAGCCGTGAGCTTGAGCGCGTCTTCTTCGCGCAGACGCTCGAGGTTGGTAATGCGTTGGCGCTGTTGCTTGATCAGCAGCGCAGCCTTCTGCCGCTGTTCACGCTCATGGCTTTCGGAACATTTCGCAGCTGCGTCCTTGCCGGCCTCGGCTGCATACCAGGTGTCTTCGGCGACCATCTGCAGACGTTCCGCAGGTACGGCCTGAGGCGTCTCCTCTTCGACCAGCAGACCGAGCTGGTTGCGCTTGATGGTCTCGCGCAACACAACCAGATCATTGCGTTCGGGACCAACTTTAGGGTCCCACATGTGCATCTGGTGCCAGGAGACCGGGCACTGGCTGCGGCAGGCCAGGCGAATCGGTCCGGCCCCCATGTCCGGACCACGCCCGGTACGCTCGGCCAACTGACGCAGGGGAATGTTCCAACCGGCGTCGGCAGAGCCGTCATCATTGAAGTCGAGACAGAAAAACACCGCGGCGCGCACCTGCAGCCGCGGATTGATCATTACGTAGACAGCATGCATCTGGCGGTCTGCGAACTCGGGTAGCGCGACCACCCCATCCAGCACCGCTTCGAATTCGGGATACAGCATTTCCTTGCAGATGGAGCCCTCATTGAAGAACAGGACGGCTTCGACCATCTGCGGTTTGTTCTGCATGCTCGATTTCCTTTATCGCCCGCAACTGCGAGCCAGCGATTAGCGGAACGAGCGGCCATCCGATGCCGTCGTCCCGTTGGTGCCGCAAGTTTAGGGGAAATGTTCGCGCAGGCAATGTGACTGGGTTGGCAGGGAGTCGCCGCATCGGACGCCGTTCGACCAGGCGCCCAGCGGATTTGCGATGAGCTTAGCTAAATCACTTGCCGCGGTAGGCAGCGAGACGTCGCTTCATCTCGTCGCCCAGGGCCTGCAAGCCACTCATGGGCCGGATCATGACCTCGAATTCGACAATCTTCCCTTCGTCATCGAAGCGGATCATGTCGATGCCCTTGAGCTCACGGTCACCCACCCGGGCGCTGAACTCGAGGACTACATCCGCACCCTGGGCGCTGGCCAGCTCACGGTGGTAGCGGAAGTCCTCGAAAACCTGCAGCACGGTGTTGAGGATCAGATTCACCGTCGCTGCCCCCTCATACGGCGTGTGAGCCATCGGCGAGCGAAACACCGCCTGCGGATGCAGCAGCTCCGGCAGCCGGCTCAGGTCTCGCTCAGCGATCATTCGGTGCCAAGCCTGCAGGCTATTGGCAGCCCCCGGTTGCAGCGCGATTGCAGTTTCCATGCGTGATCCTCTTTGCGGATGTGCCGATGGCCTAGAGCGCCGCAGCCAGGCGGCAGCCCTGATTGATCGCGCGCTTGGCGTCCAGTTCGGCGGCGACGTCGGCGCCACCAATCAGGTGCACCCGCACACCAGCGGCTTCAAGGCCTTCCTGCAGCTCACGCAACGGCTCCTGCCCGGCGCAGAGAATCACCGTATCCACCGGCAGTACCTGCGACTCGCCTTCGCCCACGCGGATGTGCAGTCCGGCGTCATCGATCTGCAGGTACTCGACCGAATTGAGCATCTGCACGTGCTTGTTCTTCAGTCCGGTACGGTGGATCCAGCCAGTGGTCTTGCCCAGCCCGTTACCCACCTTGGACTTCTTGCGCTGCAGCAGATAGACCTGACGCTTGGGCGCATGCGGAGCCGGCTGGATGCCGGCGATACCGCCGCGCACCGACAGCCCGAGATCGATACCCCACTCCTTCCAGAAGGCTTCACGATCCAGGCTGGTGGATTCGCCGTCGTGGGTGATGTATTCCGACACGTCGAAGCCGATACCGCCTGCGCCGATCACCGCGACGCGCTGGCCGACCGGCTTGCGCTCCAGAATCGCATCCAGGTAGCCAATCACCTTCGGATGGTCGACCCCCGGACTTGCCGGCACTCGCGGCGCGATCCCGGTCGCCAGGATGATCTCGTCGAAGCCACCGGCCAGCAGCGCTTCCACCGTCGCGCGGGTGTTCAGACGAACCTCGACTCCGGTTTCTTCGAGGCGGTTCTTGAAGTAGCGCAGGGTTTCGTAGAACTCCTCCTTGCCCGGCACCCGCTTGGCAACATTGAATTGCCCGCCAATTTCGGCGGACGAATCGAACAGCGTCACCTCGTGACCGCGCTCGGCTGCGATGGTCGCAGCGGCGAGCCCCGCAGGCCCGGCACCGACGACGGCGATCTTCTTCACCGCGGTAGTGGGGATGTAGTTCAGCTCGGTTTCGTAGCAGGCACGCGGATTGACCAGGCAGGTGGTCAGCTTGCCGCTGAAGGTGTGGTCCAGACAGGCCTGGTTGCAGCCGATGCAGGTGTTGATGCGCTCGCTGTGACCGGCGGCGGCCTTGTTGACGAACTCCGGATCGGCGAGGAACGGCCGCGCCATGGAGACCATGTCCGCATCGCCCTCGGCCAGCACCTGTTCGGCGACCTCCGGGGTATTGATCCGGTTGGT
>JAURMJ010000026.1 GCA_030830765.1 Quisquiliibacterium sp. | reverse complement strand
TGGCTATCGGCTGGTCTGGGGTGGTCAGTTCGAGAATCAGCAGCGTGCAGCCAATCGCCTGATGCTGGTGGTCCCGGTCGCACTGGCGCTGATCTTTGTCCTGCTGTTCGCAACCTTCGGTTCGATCCGGCAGTCGGTACTGGTCTTCACGAATATTCCGTTCGCGATGATCGGCGGTGCGATCGCGCTGTGGGCCTCGGGTCAATACATGTCAGTGCCAGCCTCGGTCGGCTTCATCGCCTTGCTCGGCATTGCAGTACTCAACGGGGTTGTGCTGGTCAGTCATTACAACAGTCTGCTTGAGCAGGGCATGGCCGCGGCGCAGGTTGTGATCGACGGCAGCCGCAGGCGACTTCGGCCGGTGATGATGACGGCCACCATTGCTGCGCTTGGGCTGGTGCCGTTGTTGTTCGCAACCGGGCCGGGGTCGGAAATCCAGAAGCCGCTGGCCATTGTCGTGATCGGGGGGCTGGCGAGTTCGACCGCGCTGACGTTGTTCCTGCTGCCGATTCTCTATGGGCGATTTTGTGCGGCCTGGTCGCCAGTCTCGAAATGGCAGGCGCAGGCCGGGGAGAGGCAGTCATGAGTCGTTTTCTCAACAACCTGATCTTTATGGTGATGGCCGCAGCCGCGGCGCTCGGCGCTGCGGGCGCCATTGCCGGCGGCCCTGGTGAAAACGGCGCAGGCTTCACCGCTGCGCGTGTCGATGCTGCCGGACTGGTCATTGCATCCTCGGCGGTCACTGAGTCGCAAGGCACACAGACTGTCAATCTCAAGGACTCGACAGCCTCTGGTGATTCTCGCGACGAGGCCCTGCGCAATGACCTCCCCGAGCTTGCGCAGGTCAGGGTTGCGCTGGATGAGCATCCTGCGGTACGGGCAGCGCAGGCCGGACTTGCGCTTGCAGCAGCGAATCGTGATCGACTTGTCACCGGTTCGCATGAGTTCGTTGTGCATGGGGACGCTGCACGTCGCACCGTCGGCGGTGCCGGTGGGGAAGGCGCCGCCGGATATGGCGACTGGACGCTTGCCATCGAGCGTTCCTTGCGGCTGCCTGCCAAGGCGCGGATCGATGCTGCGCTCGGCGAAGGCGAGCTGCGGCTTGCGCAGCTTGCGCTTGGCGATGCGCGCCACGAAGCCGCCCGCGAGTTGCTTGATGGGTGGGTCGGTTGGCTTGGTGAGCAGGCACAATTGCAGCTCTGGCAGCGGCAGTCCGAGCTTGCTGCAAAGCTCACCGAAATCACTGTACGCAGGCTCAGTCATGGCGATGCTTCGCGCATGGAGTTGCAGATGGCGCAGGCCGTGCAGGCGCAGGTCGATGCGCAGCGCGAGCAGGCGAGGGCGCGCGCGCAGACGGCATTCGCCGATCTGCGGTCCCGCTTTCCTGGCTTGCGTGTTCGATCTGCGAGCGGTCTCGTCGCGCCGTCACCGCTGAGTGGTGACCCGCAGACCTGGCAACAACGCGTGCTCGATGAGAGCCACGAACTGATGCATGCCCAGGCGCTGGCTGCCCGCGCTCAGCTGGAAGCAAGTCGTGAACAGGCTGAGCGCACACCCGATCCTTCGATCGGCGTCCGGATGACTTCGGAGCGCAGCGGGGCGGAGCGGATCGCTGGTGTCTTTGTCAGCATGCCTTTGTCGGGCAACTATCGCGCGGCGGGTGCGAGAGCAGCCAGTGCGCGTGCCGAAATCGCCGAGCGACAGGTCAGGGCGGTGGAGCGCGGTCTGCTCGCCCGGACTGCCGCGGCCCAGGCGCAGTTGGCTGGCAGTCTGCGCGCCTGGCTTGCAGCGCGCGATGCGGCGCAGCGCCTTGAGAAGACGGCTGCGCTGAGTCAGCGGGCTTATGAACTTAGCGAGACGGCGCTCGCCGAAGTGCTGCTTGCACGTCGGGTGGCCGCCGATGCTGAACTGGCACAGCTGAAGCTGATGGAACAGTCGGTCTTGAGCCGCTACCGTTTGCTCCTTGATGCACATATGCTATGGCCGCTGGACGATGATTCAGCCTTGTCCGTTGAAGGAGTACGACGCTGAAAAACGCATACCTGACCGGAGTCGGTACGACCGCCTTTGGACGCCTCGAAGGCGGCCCCATCGACCTGATGGCGCAGGCTGCCACGCAGGCACTGGCCGAGGCTGGCCTTGCGCGCGGGCAGATCGATGGGGTGTTGTGCGGTTATGCCACGACGCTGCCGCACCTGATGCTGGCCACGCTGTTCTGCGAACGCTTTGCGATCGAACCCGCCTATGCGCATGCCATGCAGATGGGGGGCGCTACCGGCGCCGGCATGCTGATGCTGGCCCGTGAGCTGGTGCGCGCCGGACGCTGTCGCAACGTCTTGGTTGTTGCCGGTGAGAACCGTTTGAGCGGTCAGCAGCGCGACAACGCGATCGCCACGCTGGCGCAGGTCGGCGATCCGGATTTCGAGCTGCCCAACGGCACCATGATCCCGGCGTACTACGCGCTGCTCGCATCCCGTTACCTGTATGAGAGTGGTCTGAACGAGGCCGATCTGGCTGGCTTCGCAGTCGCGATGCGCGAGAACGCAAGTCGTCATCCGCAGGCGCATCTGCGTACTCCGATCACGGTGGGCGATGTGATGGCCTCCAAGCCAATCGCCTCTCCGCTCAAGCTGCTCGATTGCTGCCCGATCTCCGACGGCGCAGTGGCCATGGTGGTCAGTGCCGAGGTGCCTGCGGAGGCTTCGCCAGACGGGTTCCCCAGGGCGCGCATCAGAATCCTTGGCGCTGGGCAGGCACATCGCCATCAACATCTGACGGCAGTCTCTGACACCCGTAATTTCGGAGCGCATGACGCGGCAGAACGGGCATTCGCCGAGGCCGGGATCGGTCGCGATGCAATCGATTATCTGGCGATCTACGATTCGTTCACGATCACGCTGGCCATCTTGCTGGAGGAAACCGGTTTTGCACCCTTTGGGGAGTCAGCGCAGATGCTGCGCGATGGTCGCTACGCACCGGATGGTCCGCAGCCGCTGAACACGCATGGCGGGCTGCTGTCGTTTGGGCACTCTGGTGTGGCCGGTGGTATGAGCCATCTGGCTGAAACCTGGCGTCAACTTGCTGGCCGAGCCGGTGATCGTCAGGTGTCGCCAAGGGGCTGTGCCTTTGTGCATGCGGACGGCGGTGTGCTGTCCTCACATGTCAGCCTGATTTTTTCGCGCGAGGACTGAGCAATGGGTGCGAATCGATGAGTACGAGTCTTGTTGCCGCGCCGTTTGTCGCGGGTCTTGCCGAAGGGAAAATCCTGGTTCAGCGCTGTGCCGATTGCGGCCAGTCGCAGAAGCTCGCCCGTTATGCCTGCACGGCTTGTGGTCAGGCCAGCCTTGCCTGGGGACCAGCCGCTGGGACAGGCACAGTTTTTGCCGTCACGCTGGTCTCGCGGCCACCCGAGGAAGCTTTTCGCAGTCTGGTCCCTTATGCGCTGGCGCTGGTCGATCTGGATGACGGTGGCCGGCTGATGGGCCATGCGCCGGCCGAATTACGAATCGGTGAGCGGGTCCGGGCTGAAGTGTTCGAGTTTGCCGGTCGGCATCTGGTCAGGTTCGAGCGCGCCTGATGAGTCTGCGGCTTTAATTGCATCATGTGCTGCAGTTTCATTACTGCGGCTTCTTCGATCGCAATGCCGAAGGCCGAGCAGGCGAACTGCTTGCCTTGCGCGCCACAGATTCGGATCGGCAGGGAGCGCGCAATGTTAGAGTCAAACCCGCTTCGAATACGTTCCGGATCTGCCGGTTTTCTCAGAGGTCTGCGCAATGCACACCACCTACTCGTACCCAAAATATCCGTCCCGACGCGCGCCCGAGCTTGAC
This sequence comes from Quisquiliibacterium sp., assembly GCA_030830765.1. Lineage (GTDB taxonomy): Bacteria > Pseudomonadota > Gammaproteobacteria > Burkholderiales > Burkholderiaceae_E > Quisquiliibacterium. Next base: position 7,302 of record JAURMJ010000026.1, on the reverse strand, counting down.
GCCGCTCAACTGCGTCACGTCCCCGTGCTGATTGCCGGTGCCGGCCCCGTTGGTCTGGCGGCTGCGATCGATCTTGCGCTGCGCGGTCTGCCCGTGTTGATTGTCGATGATGACGATACAGTCAGCACGGGTTCGCGCGCGGTCTGTTACGCCAAGCGCACGCTCGAGGTGTTGGACCGGTTTGGCTGCGGCGAGCATGTGACTTCAAATGGTGTCTCTTGGAATGTCGGGCGTACCTTTCTGGGCGATGACGAGGTCTACAACTTCAACCTGCAGCCCGAGCCGGATCATCATCGGCCCGGCATGGTCAACCTTCAGCAGTACCACCTTGAGGAAGAACTGGTCAGGCGGGCAGGGCAGCTCGAGTCGATCGATCTGCGCTGGAAGAGTCGCGTCATTGGAGTTGACGAAACTGACGACAGCGTCCGTGTAGAAATTGAAACGCCCGAGGGTCACTACCACGTTCAGGCTGACTGGCTGATCGTTGCTGATGGCGCGCGCAGTCCGATTCGTCGGATGCGGGGGCTCGATGTCGAAGGCAAGGTGTTCATGGATCGTTTCCTGATCGCCGACATCGTGATGAAGGCTGATTTTCCGGCTGAGCGCCGCTTCTGGTTCGACCCGCCGTTTCATCCAGGGCTCTCGGTGTTGCTGCACAAGCAGGCTGACAGCGTCTGGCGCATCGACTGGCAGCTCGGCTGGGATGCCGACCCCGAAGAGGAAAAGAAACCTGAGCGCGTCGTGCCGCGGATCCGCATGATGCTCGGCGACGATGTCGACTTCGAACTTGAATGGCTCAGCGTCTATACCTTCCAATGCCGCCGCATGGGCAGTTTCAGGCATCGCAGACTGCTGTTCGTCGGGGATGCTGCCCATCAGGTCTCGCCCTTCGGAGCACGAGGTGCCAATTCGGGTATTCAGGATGTCGACAATCTTGGCTGGAAGCTGGCCCTGGTTGTGCAGGGCAAGGCGCCGGCCTCGCTGCTGGACAGCTACGACGCTGAGCGGGTCAAAGCCGCCGACGAGAACATCATGAATTCGACCCGTTCGACGGATTTCATCACGCCCAAGAGCTCCGTCAGTCGTACGTTTCGCAACGCAACGCTGCTGCTGGCGCGCGACTTTCCTTTTGCACGCGCGTTGGTCAATTCAGGACGCTTGTCGGTGCCGACCTACTATCTTGATTCCCCCTTGAACACGCCCGATCAGAGCGAGTTCAGCACCCGGATGCGACCTGGTGCGCCGCTGGATGATGCCCCGGTTTTGGTGGATGGCAAGCCGGCCTGGTTGCTGGAGCAGACCGGCGAGGGATTTCAGGCATTGCTGTTCGCGGAGAGCGCTGAACAGCTTTCCAGACAGCAACAACAGGCTGTGCGCCGGCTCGCAAGCGAACCGGTTCCGATCTCGGTGCTGCTGGTGACGCGCACGGCCTCTGCAGGAATCGCCAGTCCTCAAGCTGCTGAAATCGCGCCGAATACAAGTGCGGCGCATGATGTCCGGGTGCTGCATGATCCGGACGGTCGGGCCTGGCGACGGTTTGATGCGCGGCCGGGCACGACGTATCTGTTGCGTCCCGATCAGCACGTCTGTGCCCGGTTTCGAGATTTTGACGCCGATGCACTGATGCGCGCGCAGCGTCGGGCACTTGCGATGAAGACGACCGAGGGAGCGAGCCAATGAATCAGTCAACCCGACCTTCAAGCCTGACCTCTTCCGACGACATCGGGCACCTGATCGCAACGCCGAATCTGCATGAACCCGGTCGCCAGTTCCTGTGGCCGTATGCGCCTGGCGATGAATTCTATGAGGCGCTGATTGATGCGCATCGCGAACTAAGCGATGAGCAAAGCGCAATGCTCAACTGCAAGCTGATTCTTCTGCTGGCCAATCAGGTGGGCAATCTTGCGGTGCTCAGAGAGGCCTTGGTGGCGGCACGCGAAGGGCTTTGAGCCGGGCGGGTTGTGTTGTTCGAAGGGTTCAGCGCCCTGCGGGAGGCGCTTCTGAGAAGCCCGCGCCGAGTTCTCGTTGCATCATGACCGTATCGAGCCAGCGCTCGAACTTCCAGCCGGTCGCTCTCATGACGCCAGCGAAGCGAAAGCCGCAGGCAGCATGCAGACCGATTGATGCCACATTGGCGCTGTCGCCGATCACCGCGACCATCTGCCGGCATCCAAGTGCCTCGCAGCGGGTGAGCAGTTCATGCAGCAACGCGCGGCCGATCCCGCTCCCGACAGCGCGTTGGTCGATGTAGACCGAATCTTCGACGGTGAAGCGGTAGGCCGGACGGGTTCGAAAAAAGTTGGCATAGGCATAGCCCATCACCTGGCCGTCCAGTTCGGCCACCAGATAGGGGAATCCGTTGCCCAGGACGCCAGCGCGCCGGCTGGTCATCTCGGTCAGATCAGGGGGCTCCAGCTCGAAGCTGCCGCTGCCGTGAAGAACATGATGACTGTAGATGGTCTGAATGCGTGGCAGGTCGTCATCACGGCTGTCACGCACGAGGATGGACGCGGGTTTGGCCGGCTTGTGACTCATTCTGATTTCTCTGCTGATTCGTGTTCGTGTTCGGCGCTTCGCGCAGGCGTGATGCGGGCGGTGGTGCTTGTTCAGCTGACAGCCTGCGGCTCATCGTTGCTTAGCCTGTCACCGTCGCGGCGAATTTGTCCGGACTTCTCCAGTGCATCGAGTGTCCATAAAATCGCCTGCTCCAATGACATCTGCAACAGCTGGGCTGCATTGTGCAGAATCCTTGCCTGCGCGACCCGTTGCAGCAGCAGGTCGACTGAGACCGTCTGCATCTCAAGCATCAGGAACTTGATCAACGCCTTCAGGGCATTGCGCGCGTTGCGTTGCGGATCGTCGCGCAAGGCTGCGAGTCTGGCCCGTGCCCGAGCAATGGCTGCTGGTACCTGACCGAATGCCTGTCCATGGCCCGGGATCACCAGTTCAGCGTCGAATGATTCGATCAGATCAAGCACGGACTGCTGCTCTGGAAAACCCGACTCACCAGACAACTCCGGAAAAATGATTCCGAAGCCGTTTTCCCATAAGGCGTCAGCCGAGATCAGCAGCCTGTGTTCCTCGCAGAAAAGAATCAGCGAGTGCGGATCATGGCCGGGCGCTGCATGGGCGCGCCATTGCAGGCCGCCGAGCAGAAGTTCATCACCGTCACCGACTGCGGCGTCCGCGCTGAAGCGTTCGCAATGCTGACTGGTTGCGCGGAAGGTGAGTGCGTCTTCATCCCAATCCCGGACGGTGTTGAATTCGGCGGCGGGCACCAGCACGCGACAGCCTGATTTTTCTGCAATCAGCGCGTTGCCGCCACAGTGGTCCGAATGCAGATGCGTATTGATCAGCGTGCGCAGCGCCTTGATCTGAAGCCCGCGTGCGGACAGTGCGTGCTCGACGAGCTGCAACGTGAATTGCGCATGGGTGCCATAGCCTGAGTCCAGAAGCGTTGCCTCCTGTTCGCCGGCCTGCTCATCGAAGAACATCACCTGGTTACTCGAGAGCCAGTCGCGCTCGATCAGGAGCATCGAGGCCGGCAGGCACATAGAGGAGCTGATGTTCATCTTGCGCGGCTTCGCTGGAGGCGTTCTATTGTGCAGAGGGACTGCTGAACGGACTCAGTCACACCTCGGGACCATGCTGGCCGGGCCGTGCACAACACGCTGTGTAAACGCCGCATCGCGTTCTGTCGCACCGCACTGAACTACGTTTTGCGCAGGCTGGCCGGCGAAGGTTGTGACGCGCCTCGAGGTCGACAGCAGAGCGATCTTCTCAGGGGTGCGCATGCCCTGAGCGCACGGGGTGATCAGCGACCTAGCCGCGGCAAGTTCGTCGGAAATCCGGCAGGACGCGCCGATGATCGGTTTAAGGAAACCTTCCCGAATCGGATTGACACTCATGGCGCGTTTCCATTCGACGATTCACGGCGAATCTGCAGCTGCGTCAAAACTTCGCGACGTCGATCATCGTTCATCGAGCCCCAGCCTGCGATCTCATCGATCGTGCGCTGGCAGCCCAGGCAAAAGCCGGTCTGCGAATCGATACGGCAGACTGAGTTGCAGGGCGAACGTACAGCGACGTTCGGCGTGGGTGGTCGGGATTGGTTCATGATGCTCAGGTGGCCTGCTCTGCAGCAGCGCGTTTTGCGGCCAATGCATTGCCGACCCGCGAATGGCTCTTGCGGCCCAGGAATGCTGAGATCCATTGGCCCGCATCGACAAGCTTGTCCAGATCCAGTCCAGTCTCGATGCCCAGCCCGTGCAGCAGGTAGACGACATCCTCGGTGGCCACATTGCCGGTTGCGCCCTTTGCATACGGGCATCCGCCCAAGCCGGCAATCGACGAATCAAAACGGGCAACACCGACCTGCAGACAGGCATAGATGTTGGTCAATGCCTGGCCGTAGGTGTCATGGAAGTGCCCGGAAATCTGCTCAATCGGGTAGACCTTCGCCGCCGCCTCGATGACCCGCTTGACCTGTTCGGCGGTGCCCACGCCGATCGTGTCTGCGATGCCGATCTCATCGGCCCCGAGATCACGCATGCGGCTGACAACATCGACCACCGATGAAATCGGGACATCGCCCTGATACGGGCAGCCGAAGGCGACTGAAATCACGGCACGCAGCCGCATCCCGCTTTCTTGGGCAGCCCGCGCAACCGGGGTGAAACGCTCAACACTTTCAGCGATCGAGCAGTTCAGGTTGCGCTGAGAGAATGCTTCGCTGGCCGCCGGAAAAATGACTGCCTCGTCGGCACGTGAGGCCAACGCGCCTTCAAAGCCCTTCATGTTCGGCGTCAGCACCGAGACGCGTACACCCTGCGGACGGGGGATGCCTGCCATCACCTCAGGCGCATCGGCCATCTGCGGCACCCATTTGGGCGATACAAATGAGGTTGCCTCGAGGTTGCGAATGCCGGCCTCGACCAGCCTGCGGCAAAGATCGATTTTGGTTGCAGCCGGCACCGGTTGTTTTTCATTCTGCAGTCCGTCGCGCGGACCGACTTCGGTGATCATGGTTTGCTTGGGCAGGGACATCTGGGCACTCCTGGGCGGCAGTAGGCTGACCGGTCAATAGCCGCGGGCGCGGTCAACCACACCGCTGACTGTCTCGCCACGTTCAAGGCTGCTGATCTTGCCGACGATTTGTTCTGCGGTCTCGTCGATCAGAGTTGCTGCGGCGCTGTGCGGCGTGATGCGAATTTTAGGATGGACCCAGAACGGGTGGGTCTCGGGCAGAGGTTCGGTCTGGAACACGTCAAGCGTCGCGCCAGCCAGATGGCCAGAATCAATTGCGAGCATCAGATCAGTCTCGACGACCAGTGCCCCACGCGCAGCATTGACGAGCCAGGCGCCCTGCGGCAGCATGGCAAGGTGGTGCGAGTCGAAAAGATTTTCGGTCTGCGAAGTATGCGGAGCAAGCAGCACCAGCATCTGACAGCGGCGCAGAAAAGGCTCAAGACCCGCGTCGCCCGCATAGCATTCAATGCCAGGCAGACTGCGGGGGCTGCGACTATGTCCGATGACCGTGAAGCCAAGATCACGCAGCGCTTGGGCAACCTGGGCGCCCAGCACGCCCAGTCCAAAGACGCCGATCGTGAAGCGAGCTGGTGACTCCAGTTCGCGATCAAACCAGCGGCGATCGGCTTTCTGCTGCGCATAGGCATCGTCCTGCCGGTAGACACGCAAGGCTTCGAGTGCGCAGTAGTGCACCATCTGCAGCCCCATACCGGCATTCTCGACGCGGACGATCGGCAACTGCGCTGGCAGCGCCGGCAAGCGCAGCAGATGGTCGACGCCGGCACCGGCACTGAACAGCGCGCGATCGATCTGCAGTCTGGTAAAGAAATCATCGGCCGGCTTCCAGGCGATTGCATAGTCGGCCTGCGTCCAGTCGGTCGGCCAGGTGGCCAGTTGCGCCTGCGGCAGACGTGGACTCAGTTCGGCGCACCAGCGCTCGCCGGCTGCGGGATCCGGGTGTGCAATGACGATCTTCATCGAATTCTTCCAGTACTCACAAGTTCATTTTCAAGATCAAAGTGACGCGATTATTGGTGCCATCCGGTTGGCGGATGCACCGATGCCTTCGTGAACCCCGGATGCCTTCGCGCTGCGAGCATGCCGCAGATTGGCTCAGTTTGCCCGGAAGCCGATCAGCTGCGCACCTTCGGCAACCTGATCGCCGACCGCATAAAGCAGCTCCTCGACAATGCCGCTGGCCGGAGCCGACAAGGTATGTTCCATCTTCATGGCTTCCATCACCAGCAGGGGTTGACCGCGGGTCACCTTGGCACCTTTTTCGCAGAGCAGCGCAATGACCTTGCCTGGCATGGGCGCTGTAAGACTGCCACCCTCGTCGGCATCGTCGCCGGCATGCGCAAGCGGTGATGCATAGCCCAGTGCCTGCGGACCCTGCGCAGTGAACAGGTGCAGCGTTTCGCGATCGAGCACTGCGCCGATCTCGAAGGCTTCACTTCCCATCAGGCCGCGCAGGCGTTTGCTGCCGCCATCGTGCACCAGCGCGGACAGGCAGATCGTTTCCCCGGCCGCATGCACGGTAAAGCCACCCGGGGCGTATTCAACCTGTACCTGCGCTGGCTGCTTGCCGACCGTGAATTCGAAATTGCGCGAAATCCTCCCGCCCAGGCGCCAGCCGTCGATGCGCGACCATGGGTTGGCGGCCTGTGTCAGATCGGCAGCTCTGAGGGCTTGCGCATTCGCCGACTCGATGGCGAGCAAGGCGGCAACCGCGCTGGCGAGCAGGCGGGCATCCGGTTGACCGCGTTCGGGCAGCAGCATTTTGCGTTCGCGCTCAATCAGACCGGTGTCCAGGTCAGCGCCTGCAAATGCGCTGTTGCACATCAGCCGCTGCAGAAAGCCGATGTTGCTGGCCAGCCCGACGACCTCGAATTCGGTCAGGGCGGCAGACATGCGTGCGATCGCCTGTTCGCGGTCTGCACCCCAGACAATCAGCTTGGCGATCATCGGGTCGTAGAACGGTGAGATTGCGTCCCCGGCGCGGACTCCGGAATCGATGCGTACCGCAGCAGTTTCGCTGGCGCCGGGTGCGTGCACGCAGAAGCTGACATGTTCGGGTGTGCGCAGATGGCGCAGCGTGCCGGTCGAGGGCAGGAAACCTTTGTCGGGATTCTCCGCGTAGATGCGTGCCTCGATCGAGTGGCCGTCGATGCGTAGCGCATCCTGCTGCATCGGCAGTGGTTCACCGTTGGCAACGCGCAGCTGCCATTCGACGAGGTCGAGACCCGTGATCATCTCGGTAACCGGATGCTCGAC
>JAURMJ010000217.1 GCA_030830765.1 Quisquiliibacterium sp. | reverse complement strand
GTCGTTGCCGAAGGCCACGCGTTCGGCAACCACAGTTTCGATCATGTCTACTTCAAGGGCGAGAAGCAGGAAGGTGGACGGACGCTGGCCATTGTCCGGCCCCAATTCGGTGCGCAGGCCGGGCGCAGACTTCAATGGGATGGTGACGCGGTCTGTCGGGAGTTGGCCCGGGTCGAGCAGCGCTTCGGACAACTGACCGGACGCAGACTCGATCCATTCTGGCGAGCGCCCGGGGGTAAGGCCCCTGACTCGGTGATGCAGACGGCACAATCCTGTGGCTGGACGCATGTGCACTGGGCGGCAGCCGGCTTTCTGGGCGATGAGCTGCCGTCAGAACGCTATCCGAATGACGCCTTGCTGGCTCGCGCATTGCGCGATATCCGCGGGGGCGACATTTTAATAGCCCATCTGGGCATCTGGTCACGCAAAGACCCATATGCGCCGATGCTCGACCCGCTGATCGCCGGGTTGCGTCAACGCGGCCTGTGTTTTGCGACAATGCGTGATTACAGTCCGCCTGACCCGAATGGGCCGGCGAAGCGTGGCAACAAACGGACGATTCAATGAGCATCTCGGCAATTTTGGACTATCCAATCGAAGCCTTCGTCACCGTTCAGGCCTGGCTGTTCGAGGGGCTCGTGCAGCCGGCACTCTTCGCGGCTGGCTTGATGCTCTACGCCGAGCAGGCCTTCGATGCGGTTGAGTGGTTTCTGCTTGGCGCGATTGAAATTACGTTGCTCGTGCTGCTGATGGGATGGGCTGAGCGACGCATGCCGGCGGAGCCCTCGGGCAGTTTTCTGGCCAGACGGGTTGACGTGGTCTACACGTTGCTGCATCGGCTTGGCGCCTTTCCGCTGCTGGCCTTTGCGCTGCTGGTCCCGGTATTTGATGCGCTGGAGGGCTGGCTGCGTCTGGCCGGTTATTCGACGCCAGAGCTCGATGCGATCTGGCCTGGGGTCACTGATACGCCCTGGGTCAGCTTTCTGATTTATCTGGTTGTCCTGGATCTGCTCGATTACTGGATCCATCGAGGTCAGCATCGGTTCAATGCCTGGTGGGAACTGCATGCGGTACACCATAGCGCACGGCATATGACCTACTGGACCGATAACCGCAACCACCTGCTCGATGACCTGATCCGGGATGTGCTGATCGCGATGCTGGCGCTGCTGATCGGGGTGCCGCCCGAGCAGTTCGTGCTGCTCACTGTGGCCACGCGGGTGATCCAAAGCGTTCACCATGCCAATGTGCGTTGGCGATGGGGGGGGATCTTTGAGCGCGTGCTCGTCAGCCCCAGCTATCATCGCCTGCATCATGCCATTGGCTATGGGCATGAAGGTCCGGCGCGTGGCTGTAATTTCGCGGTGCTGTTTCCGGTCTGGGACATCCTTTTCGGGACAGCGGATTTTCGCCCCGGCTTTGTGGAAACCGGGATTCGCGATCAGCTTGAAGGGCGTGACTATGGAACCGGGTTCTGGTCACAGCAGCGACTTGCCCTGAAGCGAATCCTGTCACTCTATTCAGCAGGAAAGTCGCACTGAGCATGGAACAGATCCTGCGCGCATTTGTGCGATCAATCGCCAGCCAGCTGCATCCACGCATGCTGGCCTTGCTGATCGTGCCGTTCGTGCTTGCGATTGTTTTCTGGATCCTGATCGCCTTGCTGCTCTGGGATCCGATCACCGACTGGTTGAGCGGATCGGTGTTCACCGGTAATGGCGTCATGGACTGGTTCTGGACGCTGGCCGCGACCATCGGGCTGAGCAGCCTGCGCGAATTTCTGATCAATTCATCGGCGCTGATGCTCGTGCTGCCGATCATCTACGCAACGGCATTGGTCATCATCGCGGTATTTTCAATGCCGCTGGTCACCCGACATCTTGGCAACGGGCCCTACCAGGATGTCGGGCGTCGGGGCAGCTGGTCGGTGATGGCGAGCCTCTGGAATGCACTTAGCGCAACGTTTGTATTCATTGTCGGTTATCTGGTCACCTTGCCTTTGTGGCTGATTCCGCCGCTGGGCCTGATCATCCCCTGGCTCTGGTGGGCCTGGCTGACTGCACGCCTGATGCGATTTGACAGTCTGGTTGAGCACGCTGATACCGCGGAGCGCAAGGCATTGATCGACCGGCACCGGCGGGGATTTTTCACGCTCGGGCTGGTGGTGACGGCGCTGAACTACGTTCCGCCCCTGTTTCTGGTCACGCCGGTCCTGTCTGCGCTGGCGTATTCACATTACTCACTGGCGTTACTTCGCGAACGCCGGCAGGTCCTTGAAGGCAGTCAGGCGATTGAGCAGGTTTGAGCGCAGCCGTGAGCAGCCCAGATCTGCCCGATACGAACTTTGAACGAAGCGGGAATGGAACATGGAATTCGGTCTCATCATCGTCGGCGATGAAATTCTCTCTGGCAAGCGCAGCGACAAGCATTTCAGCAAAGTCGTTGAGCTGCTGGCGGCGCGTGGCCGCCAGTTATCCTGGGTGCGATACGTCGGTGACGATCGCGCGCGGCTGGTTGCAACGCTGCGTGAGTCATTCGCCTGCGGCGATCTCGTGTTCTCCTGCGGGGGCATCGGTGCAACGCCGGATGATCACACCCGTCAGGCGGCGGGGGCTGCGCTGGGGTTGGAGCTTGCGTTACATCCACAAGCCTATGATCTGATCGCGCAGCGCTGCGTTGAGATGGAGCGCGAAGGCAAGGGCACCTCCGATATGACCACGCCGGAGAACCTTCAACGCCTGAAAATGGGCGAGTTTCCGGTGGGCAGCCAGATCATCCCGAACCCCTTCAACAAGATCCCCGGGTTCGAGATCAACAATCATTATTTCGTGCCCGGCTTCCCGGTCATGGCCTGGCCGATGATTGAATGGGTGCTCGATGAAAAGCTGAGTCACCTGCATGGATGTGAAGCGCAAGTTGAGCGGGCCATGCTGCTTTATGAGGTGCCCGAGTCGGCCGCCACGCCACTGATGGAAGCAGTCGAAGCCGGATTTCCAGGCGTGCGTGTGTTCAGCCTGCCGTCCGTGGGCGAGAGCGGACAGCGTCGCCATATCGAACTGGGTGTGAAGGGGCCCGCATCGCTGATCGATCCGGCTTGGGAACGGCTGCTTGCTGGCGCGCGCGAGCTGAGCAACCAGATCGATCTGATTGAACCGGCGGCCGGTCATTGAAATTGTGCCAGGGCTGCTTGGGCGCGGGAGCGGGAATCCCCGCTGGACTTGTGCCATCATCCCCTTGTAAGAGGGGTCGCTGCCTGCTCAGGCAGCGCTCGGCTGGAACATAGACGGAGGCAATATGAATCTACCCGTTGACGCAGGGCTCAGAGCAGTCACTCTGGACGACAAATACGATGCAACAGAAGGCCGCGTCTACATGACCGGGACGCAGGCGCTGGTGCGTCTGCCGATGATGCAGCGTCAGCGTGATCAGGTAGCCGGCCTGAATACAGCCGGTTACATCAGCGGCTATCGAGGCTCACCGGTCGGTGGCTTCGACCAGGCCTTGTGGAAGGCACGGCGCCAGCTCAAGGACCATCATCTGAAGTTTGTACCGGGCCTTAATGAGGATCTGGCCGCCACGGCCATCTGGGGCACGCAGCAGCTGAACAGTTTTGAAGGTGCCAAGTACGACGGGGTCTTTTCGATCTGGTACGGCAAAGGGCCAGGTGTCGACCGGAGCGGAGATGCACTGCGTCATGCCAATCAGGCGGGTACTTCTCCGCATGGCGGTGTGCTGGCGATTGGCGGTGATGACCACGGCGCAAAGTCCTCGACCGTTGCTGCGCAGACCGACTTCATTTTCAAGGCGGTTTCGATCCCGGTGTTTGCGCCGGCCACTATCCAGGACTACATCGATCTTGGGCTCCACGGTTTCGCGCTGTCGCGATTCTCGGGCCTTTGGGTCGCGATGAAAGCGGTCACCGATACCATCGAGTCAGCTGGCATTGTTGATGTTTCCCAGCAGCGCGTGCAGCCGGTACTGCCTGAGGGTGTGGTGATGCCGCCTGGTGGCCTCAATCTGCGCTGGCCGGAGGAACCCTTTCTAAAGCTCGAGGAGCGGCTGACCAACTTCAAGTTGCCCGCTGCACTGGCCTACATTCGAGCCAACAGGCTGGACGCCAATGTCTTTGGTCGCGATGACCTGGCGGCTGGTGGTGAACCGGCGCGCCTGGGGATCGTCAGCACCGGCAAGAGCTGGCTTGACGTGATGCAGGCACTTTCCGATCTTGGCATTGACGATGCAACCGCCCGTCGGATCGGCCTGAAGGTGATGAAGATTGCCGTACCGTGGCCTCTTGAGCCGCAGGCGATCCGCGAATTCTGCGATGGCTGCGAGCAGGTGCTGGTCATCGAAGAAAAGCGCTCGTTGATCGAAGCGCAGATTAAAGAGCATTTGTACGCGCTGGCCGAGCGACCGATGGTGCTTGGCAAGTTCGACGAGCGAGGCGAGCGCCTTGTGCCCGAGGTCGGTGAACTCTCCCCGGCCTTCTGTGCCAAGCTGATCGGTACCAGGCTGCGTCAACTCGCGCAGGCCCCCGATGCCCAGTCGCAGGCACGTCGCGGCCTGATCGATGCATCGGCATTGGCGCGCGTTGACCAGCGCCTTGAGCAGATTTCAGCCCGCGAACGTCCGGGGAAGATCTTCGAGACCATCGAGCGCATTCCCTATTTCTGCTCCGGATGCCCGCATAACAGCTCGACCAAGGTGCCCGACGGATCCCGTGCTTTGGCCGGTATCGGCTGCCATTACATGGCGCAGTGGATGGACCGCAATACGGTCACATTCACACAGATGGGCGCTGAAGGGATGGGCTGGGTCGGTCAGGCTCCGTTCAGCGAAACCAAGCATGTGTTTCAGAACCTTGGTGATGGCACCTACAACCACTCGGGTTCGCTGGCCATCCGTCATGCAGTCGCAACCCGGACCCCAATCACCTACAAGATCCTGTTCAACGACGCGGTCGCCATGACGGGGGGCCAGCAGCATGACGGTTCAGTGACACCAGCGCATATTCAGCGTCAGGTGCGGGCCGAGGGTGTCGAGAAAATCGTTGTCGTCACCGATGAGCCGGACAAATACCCGGCTGGTTATTTCGAATCCGATGTGCCGGTACGCCATCGTCGGGATCTCGATGAGGTGCAGCGCGAACTGCGCGAATTCCCGGGCGTGTCAGTGCTGATCTATGACCAGACCTGCGCTGCCGAGAAGCGACGTCGCCGCAAGCGCGGCGCTTTCCCTGATCCGGAGCGCCGCGCCTTTATCAACGAAGCGGTCTGCGAGGGCTGCGGTGATTGCGGTGTGCAGTCGAACTGCGTCTCCATCGAGCCGGTGGAAACCGAATTCGGTCGCAAACGGGCGATCAATCAGTCGGCCTGCAACAAGGACTTTTCCTGCATCAATGGCTTTTGCCCGAGCTTTGTGACAATCGAAGGCGGCAAACCGCGTCGTGGCAAGGCCAGTGCGGTCTCGTCCGATTCGGCTAACATCGGCCTGCCGCATGTTGATCTGCCGGTGATCCAGGATTCATATTCGATGCTGGTCACCGGGATCGGTGGCACCGGAGTCGTCACGATCGGGCAGGTGCTGGGGATGGCTGCGCACCTTGAAGGCAAGGGCGTCACCGTGCTCGACATGGCAGGGCTGGCGCAAAAGAACGGTGCGGTGATGAGCTTCCTGCGCTTTGCGCATGCGCCCGAGCATCTGTATGCCCCAAGGATCAGCACGGCAGGTGCCGATGCAATCGTCGGTTGC
>JAURMJ010000025.1 GCA_030830765.1 Quisquiliibacterium sp. | reverse complement strand
GTGATGCTGATTGCCGAGCATTGGGCTGCGATACTGGCGCACCAGGACTGCGCGCGGTTTGAAGTCAGGATCGCGAGCCGGTCGCCGCGGCCGAAACCCGATTGTGCGAAGACCGCCTGATAGCGCGCGATCAGATCAAGCGTGTCACGATAACTGAGCTCGAAATCGCCGTGTTTGAAGGCAATGCGATCAGGAAATCGCCGCAGCGCCCGAATGGTTTGTGTGCCGACCGTTGTGCCCTGGTGAATAAGATCCAGCATCATCTTGTCCGTTGATTGATCCCGCAATCGATCATTGCGCTGAAGGCATTAGCGCAGATCCTTGCTGATCCGTCACCGTACCGACGACGGGCTGTAGACTCCTGCCGGCACTCCTCGGAAACATCATGAAAATAGTCAGTACAGTCGTCGACTTGCGCGACGCGCTGCGCAATTCGAAATCGCAGTCCTTTGTCCCCACGATGGGCAATCTGCATGCTGGTCACTTATCGTTGATCGAACAGGCCAGGATGGTCGGCGATTGTTGTGTCGCAAGCATCTTTGTGAATCCGCTGCAGTTCGGTGCCAATGAGGATTTCGGGTCTTATCCCCGAACGATGGACCGTGACTGCGAGTTACTTGAGGAAAAGGGTTGCGACTTGTTGTTTGCCCCGACAATCGGCGATCTGTATCCGGAACCACAGACCTTCAAGCTGCATCCGGACCCGGCGCTGGCCGACATTCTTGAAGGAGAGTTCCGGCCCGGATTCTTCACGGGTGTCGCAACGGTCGTGATGAAGCTTTTTCAGTGTGTCTTCGCGCACGCGGCGCAACCCGGACATGCATTTTTCGGGCAGAAGGACTTTCAGCAACTGCTGATCGTTCAGCGCATGGTGCAGCAGTTCGCCTTGCCGATCACGGTTCATGCCGTACCGACAAGTCGTGATTTCGATGGCCTTGCCTTGAGTTCGCGCAACGGCTATCTGAGCCAGGAGGAGCGTCGTGAGGCAACTGCGTTGTCGCAGGCGCTTGAGCTGATTCGAGGCGCAGTGCTTGCCGGTGGCGGTGATCTGGAAGGCCTGTGCGCAAAGCAGATCGAAAACCTGAGAACAAGGGGCTGGCAGCCTGATTACCTGACGGTTCGCCGCCAGGCCGATCTGCAGAGACCCGCGCAATCAGATACCGACCTGGTGGTGCTTGGCGCTGCGCGCCTGGGACGCACGCGTCTGATCGACAACATGTTGATGAACCGGGGTTCAGCGTAGCGCTCGCCGGGGTTTTCCGCCCGGATTGCAGCACAGTTCAGGCAAGGTCGTGCGTGAAAGAAAAATGAGATCTGATGCGATGGACCAGTCAGTAATGCGGTGGCAGTTCATCGCGCAGGCTGCGCGGCCCGCCGTCTGCTGAGCCCTGCTGATCGCGCAATTTGGAGAGTTCTCTGACCAGCATTTCGATCGCTTCCTGCTGGCGTGCCACCATTGCATTGAGCGTATCGAGCAGATCCTCTGCGTAGCCGGCCTTGATCTCAAGTTCGGTCATTCTTCGCTGCAGATCGGATTCATCATGGGACTGCACTAATTCAACTCCATCGGATTCATGCGCTTGTGTATTCTGGTCTGCGATTCATCGCAGACGTTTTCAGGTCCTGTATCGGTTCGTTTCATCGCCCCGGCAGCGCAGAATAGCGCGAGTCGCAGGCATTTTTTCTTTTGACCGGAAACCGGGATACTCGTCCTCCATGAGAAGCAAACTCTTTGTGCCCGCCGCGCGGGCAGAACTGTTCTCCAAGGCGCTGGCCAGTCAGGCCGATGCGCTGTCCTTCGATCTTGAAGATGCGGTTGTTGAGGCGCGCAAGCAGCAGGCACGTGACCTGATGCGTGAGCTGCTGACCGGCGATTCGGCCCGCAGCAGCGGCAAGACGCTGATTGTGCGGGTCAACGGCCTGGAGACGCCGCATTTCGCCGACGACATCCGTGCGGTTGTGCAGCCGGGTCTGCACATGGTCAATCTGCCCAAGCCCTGGAGTGCCGATTCGGTGCGTGAGGCGGCGGCGGCCATCGAAGAGGCTGAACGCCAGAATGGTTTCCGTCCCGGCGTGGATGAGCCGGTCAGGTTGCTGGTCAACATCGAGTCGGCCCGTGCGCTGCGGATCGCGCACGAACTTGCCAGTGCACATCCGCGGGTGGCCGGCCTGCAGCTTGGCATGGGCGATTTGTTCGAACCTTTGTCGATTGTGCGCACCGATGTGCCGGCCGTTCATCATGCGATGTTTGCCGTGCGCATGGCCGCCGCCGAAGCCGATGTCTTCGCTTATGACACGGCCTGGGCCAACATCAAGGATCAGGAAAGCTTCAGGGCCGAGGCCGAGATGTCGCGGCGGCTGGGTTTCATCGGCAAAAGCTGCATCCACCCGAGCCAGATTGCGATTGTCAATGAAGTGTTCCGACCGACCGACGAGGAAATCTCGCATTCGGTCCGCGTGCTGGAGGCAACCCGCGATGCGCTGGAGCGTGGTGCAGGTGCTTACGTGGTCGATGGAAAAATGATCGACCCGCCTTTTGTGATGCGTGCCGAGAACATTGTTGCAACAGCACGCCGGCTCGGGCTGTTGCCACCGACTTCGGCCTGATTGCCCGGGTGGCGCTGATGAGCACTTTGCCAGACTCGAACCTGCCCAGGGCGCAGACCCGTGTCGCACCACGCGAGGGCCCCGGGCGCGCGGCAGAACAAGGCGGTTCATCGCAGCCGCAGGAATCGTCAGGACTGCCTGAGCTCCGGGCAGCGGGCGGTCCTCTGGCCGGCGTGCGGGTCCTGGATCTGAGCGCCTACATTGCCGGACCGTATGCCTGTGCGTTGCTGGCGGATCAGGGCGCTGAGGTGATCAAGGTCGAGCCACCTGATGGCGACAACCTGCGCAAGTATCCGTCGACTATCCCGGATGAGAGCAGGGCATTCCTGGGTGTGAATCGCAGCAAGCTGGGGGTGGTGCTTGATCTGAAGCAGCAGCAGGACCTGCACCGCCTGCATGCACTGGTCAGAACTGCTGATGTGCTGGTGCACAACTTTCGCCCCAGCGTGCCCGACCGGATCGGTATCGGCTATGAGCAGTTGTCGGCACTGAACCCGCGCCTGATCTACTGCGTGATCACCGGTTACGGTGAGAGCGGCCCGCTGCGCGAGAAAGCAGGCTATGACCAGGTGCTTCAGACCATGACCGGCATGTGCGCGATGCAGGGCAAGGCCGAGCGTCCTCCGGAGATTCTCTACGGCTCGGTTGTCGACTACTACGCTGCATCGCTGCTGTCGGGTGCGGTTTCCTCAGCGCTGTATGAACGAGAGAAGAGCGGCATCGGGCAATACGTCGGTGTGTCCTTGCTCCGGGCGGCCCTGGCGATGCAGTCGGCGCGTCTGGTCTGGACGGAGCAGGAGCCGCGTGAAGTCTGGCGCGATATGCGGTCTGGCGGCGTCACCGGCATTCATCCGACGCGTGACGGTTATCTGTACATCTCGGCCAACACACCACATTTCTGGCGCGCACTCTGCATCAAAACGGGCCTGTCGGAACTGCTCGATGATCCGCGCTACGACACCGTGCGCAAGCGCGCGCAGCATCAGGATGAAATCGTGCCTAAGTTGCATGCCGCATTGGCGCAAAGCAGCGCGCTGGAATGGGAATCCTTGTTTGGCGAGGAAGTCCCTTGTGCGGCCGCACGTCGCGTCGAAGACATGTTCGAGTTCGCGCAGGTGCAGGCCGAGGGCATGATCGGCGTCTTTGAGCATCCGGTGGTCGGCAGCTATCGCGGCTTCACGCGAGCGATCAAGTTCACCCGCACGCCAGGCCCGCCAGGCTTCGCAGCGCCAGTGCTTGATCAGCATGGCGACCTGATCCGCGAGTTCGCAGATCGGCAGTCTGAATAGCAGAGGTTTGTTGATGTTGCCGGCGGCGGCTCGGGTGAGCTCGCCGCGCTGATGACGTTGTTCAGGCGCTTTTTTGCAGGAAGGCCATCACGGCCTCGCGGTGCTCACTGCTGGTGTAGCAGATTCCCTGCGCCTGACTGCCTTGCGC
>JAURMJ010000216.1 GCA_030830765.1 Quisquiliibacterium sp. | reverse complement strand
CTGGGTTGATGCTCGGTTTCCGTTGACCGCAACCTGGAAGGCGCACTTGTCCGAGTACTACGCGCCCAAGAATTTCAACTCCTGGTACTTCTTCGGGTCGCTGGCGATGCTGGTGCTCGTCATCCAGATCCTGACCGGCATTTTCCTGGTCATGCACTACAAACCGGATGCCTCCTTGAATGCCTCAGGCGTTCCAGTGGCATTTGCCAGCGTTGAGTACATCATGCGTGAGGTGCCCTACGGCTGGCTGATTCGCTACATGCACTCCACCGGGGCATCTGCATTCTTTGTGATCGTTTATCTGCATATGTTCCGAGGGCTGATTTACGGTTCCTATCGCAAACCGCGTGAACTCATCTGGATCTTCGGTTGCATGATTTTCCTTTGCCTGATGGCCGAAGCCTTCATGGGGTACCTGCTTCCCTGGGGTCAGATGTCCTATTGGGGTGCTCAGGTGATCGTGAACCTGTTCTCGGCGATCCCGTTCATAGGCCCCGATTTGTCGGTCTGGATCCGTGGGGACTACGTGGTCAGCGATGCGACGTTGAATCGTTTCTTCTCGTTTCACGTGATCGCAGTGCCTCTGGTCTTGCTGGGTCTGGTGGCTGCGCACATTGTGGCTTTGCATGAGGTCGGGTCGAATAACCCTGACGGTATCGACATCAAGGCTAAAAAGGACGCAAACGGAATCCCGCTGGATGGCATTCCTTTCCATCCTTATTACACGGTGCATGACATCTTTGGTGTGTCCGTGTTCCTGATCGTATTCTCGGCGGTCGTTTTCTTTGCACCGGAATTCGGCGGGTATTTCCTGGAGTACAACAACTTCATCCCGGCCGACCCGCTCAAGACGCCGCCGCATATTGCGCCTGTCTGGTACTTCACGCCGTTCTATTCGATCCTCCGGGCCACAACAGACGACTTCCTGTTGTTCTGGATGACGCCGTTCCTGATCATTTACGCGCTGCTGACCTTTGTCGGTTCGCGTAACGGTCTGAGCCGTCTGATCGGACCTGGAGCGAGTGTTGCGCTGATTGTTGGTTTCCTGATTGTTGACGCCAAGTTCTGGGGCGTGGTCGCCATGGGCGCTTCGGTGCTGATTTTCTTCGCACTGCCTTGGCTGGACAACAGTCCGGTCCGCTCGCTGCGCTACCGTCCTGGCTGGCATAAATGGATGTACGGATTGTTTGTAGTCGTGTTCCTGGTATTGGGTTATTTCGGAGTGCTGGCTCCATCCCCGATGGGCAATCTGTTCTCCAAGATCGGCACGTTGATCTATTTTTCGTTCTTCCTGCTGATGCCTTGGTGGAGCCGGATGGGCGAGAGTAAGCCGTTACCAGATCGCGTCACCTTCGAAGCCCACTAGTCCGTCGGAGTTGAGAAAAGAGATGAAAAAGATGCTTCGAATCGCCGCGGCACTGATCACTTTCGTCACGGTCAGCGCTGCGCAGGCCGCGGGCAGTGACTATCCGCTCGATCACTTCCCGGCTCAGAAACTGACTGATCAGGCCGCTTTGCAGCGCGGCGCGAAACTGTTCGTCAATTACTGCCTGAACTGTCACAGTGCATCTTCGATGCGCTATAACCGTTTGACCGATATCGGTCTGTCTGAGGCGCAAATCAAATCCAATCTGATGTTCACAGCTGACAAGGTCGGTGAGCAGATGAAGATTGCAATGTCACCAGCCGATGCCAAGGCATGGTTCGGCGCGCTGCCTCCTGATCTTTCGGTGATTACGCGGGCGCGCGCTTCGCATGCCGGTTCTGGCGCAGACTGGCTGTACACCTATCTGCGCGCCTACTACCGCGATGCTTCGCGGCCAACCGGTTGGAACAATGCGGTTTTCCCGTCTGTCGGGATGCCGCATGTGCTCTGGCAGCTGCAGGGGAGTCGTGGCGCCACGATCGAAGAGACAAAACAGATCAAGGATGCCAAGACCGGCGAGGCGAAGGGTTTCGAGCAGACGCTGATCAAAGTCGATGCGAAAGGTCTGGCCACAACAGCCTCGACCAAACTTGAACCCGGACATGGTCATGGGGGGCGTACTCTGACGCTTGGCAAGGCCGAGGGTGGTCAGCTGTCGCAGGTCGAGTTTGATGAAGCTGTCTCGGATCTCGTCGCCTTTGTCACCTACATGTCTGATCCGACCGCCCAGTCGCGCACCCGGATGGGTGTGTGGGTCCTGATGTTCCTGGCGATGTTCACAGTCCTTGCCTGGTGGATGAACCGGGAGTACTGGAAGGACGTGAAGTAATCCCGGGATTCGTCGTGCGAAGGGTGAGTCGCAGACCGACTCACCCTGTTTTTTTCTTGTTGGGTAAGACTCAAGGAGCCGTCTGCCATGATGGTTTTGTATTCGGGTACAACCTGCCCGTTTAGCCAGCGATGCCGTTTCGTACTCTTCGAGAAGGGCATGGATTTTGAGATCCGCGATGTCGACTTGTACAACAAGCCAGAGGACATCTCGATCATGAACCCGTACGGACAGGTGCCGGTACTTGTCGAACGTGACTTGATCCTGTACGAGTCGAACATCATCAATGAGTACATCGACGAGCGTTTCCCGCACCCGCAGCTGATGCCTGCGGATCCGGTGATGCGTGCACGTACGCGCCTGTTCCTGTTCAATTTCGAGCGCGAATTGTTTATTCACGTGCAGCAGCTTGAGCGCAGGGACCATCACAAGGATGCCGCCAAGCAGATGGATCGTGCGCGACAGCAGATCCGGGATCGGCTCACCCAACTGACCCCGATCTTCATGAAGAACAAATTCATGCTTGGCGATGATTTTTCAATGCTTGATGTTGCGATTGCGCCATTGCTGTGGCGTCTTGATCATTACGGGATCGAGATGCCCAAAACTGCCGCGCCATTGCTGCGTTACGCTGAGCGGATTTTTTCGCGACCTGCCTATATCGAGGCGCTGACACCGTCCGAGAAGGTGATGAGGCGCTGATATCGAAGCCGGAGCCTCAAGGGGCCCCGGCATCGTGTGACGAGTATGTCTGAGACCTCGACAAAGCCCTACCTGATCCGTGCGATCCACGAATGGTGCGTCGACAATGGCTATCGCCCCTATTTGGCGGTGGCCGTCGATGACAGAACTGTTGTGCCGCGTGAGTTCGTCAGAGGAGGGGAGATTGTGCTGAATGTATCGAGCGATGCAACCAATCACCTGCAATTGGGCAATGACCTGATCGAATTCGAGGCGCGTTTCAATCAGATCGCCAGGCAGATTTCGATTCCGATCGAAAATGTCACGGCCATCTATGCCGCGGAGAACGGGCAGGGCATGGCGTTCGAGGTCCCCAAGGCGCCTGCGGTGATCGCGCCATCGGAGTCCGATTCTCCCGATGGCGATCAGCCTCAGGACAGTGCGCCTGGGGCTGGCGTCAGGCAGGGGCAGGCGGTTCTCTCAGCGGTGCCATCCCGTGGCGCTTCAAAGGCTGCCGACAGTCGGGCAGATACCGGCGATGAACCGCCTACGCCATCGGGTCCCGGCAGGCCCAAGCTGACCAGAATCAAGTAGCATTCAAGTATTGGCCGGCTTAGCTCAGTTGGTAGAGCAACGGTTTTGTAAACCGAAGGTCGGGGGTTCGAGTCCCTCAGCCGGCACCAAAGAACAAGACCCGCGTCAGCGGGTCTTGTTGTTTGAGGGTTGGCTAGCACAGTGCCTGCGCACTGTGCGCGGGGGGCGAGAAAGCGTCCGGCCTGCAAGCCGGACGGCGGCCCGCGCTTGTGTGGGCGAGTCCCTCAGCCGGCACCAAAGAACAAGACCCGCGTCAGCGGGTCTTGTTGTTTGAGGGTTGGCTAGCACAGTGCCTTCAAACTGCCTCTAATTGTTGGTTGCACCGCTGACAGCAGTGCTCACCGTGCCAAACGTATTTGACACTTCGGATCCCAAAGTCTGAACACCGCCTATCACAGCGACGGCAATCAGGCTGGCGATCAACGCATACTCAATCGCAGTGACACCACGCTGTCGGGCGCGCGCACCCCTGAACGCCGGTGGACGCATTTGTGCCTGAGTATCACCCTTTATATCTAGCCTCATGTTGCGAGGATAACAAACTTTTCTGAGTAATGGCAAAGAAAATGTAAAGGCCTCTTGACAGGCTTTATAAAGTTATGTCCTCGTGATTTCTTTAATGTGCCCTAAATGTAGGTGCCAAGCCGGCCGCTACAATATCGGTCAGGATAGAGAATCCAGAGAAATGTCCAAGAATCCCGACTTCATCAAGCTGATCAAAGCTGAACTGGCGGACTGGCGACGTTGGAGCGATCGTCTGGTCGTCCTTCTGTTTGCACTTCTTGCGGGGCTGACGGTCGCTGGCTTCACCTGGATTTCGGAATCGGCCTTTGACCTGTTTTTCGCCTATCAGACCCGCTTTGTATGGCTCGCACTGCTGATCACCCCGGTGTTGACCGCCTTGATCGTCTGGATCACCCGAAGTTTCTTTCCTGGCGCAGCGGGATCCGGAATTGCCCCTGTGATTGCGTCCTTGTCAAAGGACACGCCGAGTGCTCAACGGGCGCTTTTTGTCTCCTTGAAGCTGAGTCTTGCGACTGTTGTATTGGCTACCGTCGGGTTGTTGGCCGGGTTGTCCCTGGGGCGTGGGGGGCCGTCGGTCCTGGTTGCCGCTGGCGTGATGTACAGCGCAAGAATGTTTCTTTCAAAACGCTCACAGATCCGTCCTTCCGGTCTGCTCCTTGCGGGCGGGGCGGCAGGTATCGCGGCAGCCTTCAACACGCCACTGGGTGGTGTCATGTTCGCGATTGAGGCACTTTCAAGAAATCCCGAGGATCGGCGCAGCGGTCTGCTGCTTGCCGGCATTGTTGTAGCCGGTCTGGTGGCAATCTCGATTCACGGGAACACCAGCTACTTTGGCGTGATCCATGTGGAAAGCATTAGTTGGTCACTTCTCGTCCCCGGGTTGCTGGTTGCAGTGGCCTGTGGTCTTGCTGGCGGGCTGTTTTCACGCCTGCTTATTTATTCGCTCGACCCCACCTCCCCTGGCTGGCTGCAGACCTATCGTAGAAAGTCGCCTTACTGGTTTGCGGCAATCTGTGGCTTGGCGGTTGCGGTTCTCGGCATTCTGACCGGTGGGGATACGTTCGGCACCGGCTACGGGCACACCCGAGCGATGCTGGAGAACCATACCGACGTCACGGAGTACTTTGTTCTTTGGAAGGCGGCTGCAACCTGGTTGACAACCTGGGCGGGTGTTCCTGCCGGGATCTTGCTCCTTCGCTGGCGATCGGCGGCGCCCTGGGAAATCAGTTGGCAGTGATGACCGAATATCTGAACCCCCCCGCTTTGATTGCCCTCGGGATGGTCGGATTTCTGGCGGCCGTGACGCAGGCCCCTCTGACCGCGCTGATCATTGTGATGGAGATGGTCAGTGGACAGCCGCTTGTGCTGAGTCTGATGAGCAGCGCGATGATCGCCAGTGCTGTTTCGCGTCTGGTCAGTCGCCCCTTGTACCCGACGCTGGCAGAACTCCAACTTGGGCGACTGGCACCCAGGCTGACGGTGCGCGAGAGCTCAGCCGTGGGCGAGGCGGATTCCGCCACGCCAGGCCGCTGACCGATTGACCGAGTTGATTCAGCGCGATGTCAGCGCGCAAGCCGAACTTGTGCCTGACCAAGTCCCTCGAAGCGCACCTCGACCGAATCCCCCGGACTGACGGGAATGATTCCGGCCCAGGCACCCGTTGTGATCAGATCGCCGCGCCGCATTGCGCCGAATCTGCGACAGGCATGCTCAATTAACCAGCGTGTCGTCCAGAGCGGATCTCCGACTGGATGGGTGCCGGTCACATCAGCAACAATTTGCGAGTTGATCGAGACAACGCAGCGCTGGGATGCCCAGTTTCTGCTGGTGAACGGAATCGGTTCGCCGATGACGAGCCCCCCATGGACCTGCAGGTCTGCGAGCTTTCTGTCCGCGGGGCAGTCGACTCCTTCGACGAAGCGTGAGTCGATGATCTCAATGGTTACACAGAGCGAATCGATCAGAGCCTCAATGTCTGTTCGCGAGCTGCCCAGAGCCCCGGATCCCGGGACATCACGTCCGAGGCGAAGGGCCACCTCAGCCTCGATACCGAGTCGCGGAAGCCGCGTTCGAGGCACTGTCGAGCCGCTTTGGATCAGACCGGCATCGGGAAGAGGCGCGCAGTTGGGCTGCGCATCGCGATTGGCGCTGCCGACCTTCCAGGCAAGGGGGTGGCCCTGTCTGAACCAGTTGCCCTGTTGGGCGCATTGATCCTGGATTGCGTAGATTTCGTCGGTCGACAGGGAGGGCCAGTCAAGTGCGCGAACTGGCACCTCCTTTTCTCTGGCCAAGAGCAATTGGCGTGCGAGGTCCTCTAGGATCTGCGGGTTCATTCAAGACTCTGTCACGTATTAGGGGCTGCAGGGGGGCTTTCCGATCCCAAACCCTGCAGGTGTCTGGACGCGGTCAGAAGCGGCGTTCTAACGCGAGCCATGGCTTTGTCATGAGGCTTGCGCAGGGACCCTGTCCATCGCGTCCAGTAGGGCCTCTGTGCCCTGTGCTCCGGAGACACCGACCTTCTCGCCGAAAATGAAAAACGGGACGCCGCTGATACCCATTCGCCGAACCTGATCATCTCTCGCGCCGACGGATTGAAGCGACTCGGTAGATAAGGCGGTATCGATGGCTTCCCGGTCGAGTCCGCAGGCTTTGCCGATGTCGGCAAGGGATTGCGGATCGCCGATGTTGACCCCATCAACGAAATACGCTGTGAACAAGGCGGCCGCCAGTGCCTGTTGTGTTGGTGGTTCGAGGGCTGCGGCCATCAATGCATGGGCACGCAGTGTGTTCGGCTGGCGAGCAATCGACTGCGGATTGAAGGGCAAGCCGGCAGCCTCAGTAGCTGCGATCACTCGCAGGTATCCAGGGCCACCTTTCGGATCTCCGAACTTCGCCTGCAGGTAATCACTACGATTCATACCTTCAGGCGGCATTGTCGGGTTCAATTGGAACGGATGCCATCGGACCACTGGAGTCGGTTTGTCAGGGTTGCGGCTGGTCCACAGAGCAAGGGCCTGTTCAAGCTGTTTCTTCCCGATGTAACACCATGGGCAAACAACATCGGAGATGACGTCAATCGTCAACGGTTCAAGACGTTCACTCATCACGGCGATTCCCGATCAACGGACCAGCAGCACAGGAATCTCGGACATTGTGGTGACTCGAGAGGCAACTGAACCGATCATCAGATCACCGAGCGCAGACCGCCCTTTAGAGCCCATCACGATCATCTCAAAGCCGCCCTTGCTGGCGGCTTTGACGATCTCGCGAGCGACATGGCCGACCCGAATGATCATGTCGTGACGCACCTCAGCCTTGTCGAGAATTTTGCGGGCATCCGCGAGATCCGATTCAGACAGTTCACGCAGGTAGTCCATCACGGCCTTCTTACCAACGAACCGCTCGGCATGACGCAATCCGGCATCGTCATGGACGCTGATCAGGGTCACCGAACCTCGCTCCTTGAGCAGCTTGTCCAGTTTCGCGGCGTATCTGACTGCGCGCAGTGCGTTCTTCGAACCATCTGATGCGACCAGGATTTTCATGTTCTCCTCCGATGGATTTTCTTCCGTTGCTGACCATTGTAGCCCTCCTAAAGGAGCTGAATGATTCGATCCCGCTGCGTGCGTCCGAGGGCGTGCAATTTGCTTGGAAATGCCCTCCCGAACGCTTAAAGTGCAGGGTTCTCATTGGCATCTCCAGACCGGATCTGACATGGACTTCTCACTTCCTTTTGCTTCTCGCTCGCCGGTGATGGCGCGCAACATGGTTTCTACCTCTCAGCCCCTTGCCACGCAGGCGGGACTGGCCGCTCTGTCGCAAGGCGGTACTGCGATCGATGCTGCACTGGCAGCCGCGATCACACTGACCGTCGTTGAGCCGACGATGAACGGCATTGGCGGCGATCTGTTTGCTCTGATCTGGGACGGTGAGCATCTGCATGGTCTGAATGCCTCTGGTCGTGCGCCGCAGGCCTGGACCCCGGAGCGTTTCGCAGGTCAGGAAAAGATGCCGGCAATCGGCTGGGATACGGTCACCGTGCCCGGTGCGGTCTCTGGCTGGGTCGCGCTCTCAGAGCGTTT
>JAURMJ010000215.1 GCA_030830765.1 Quisquiliibacterium sp. | reverse complement strand
CGGCCACGCGTATCGAAGTGCTGGTGCCGGACTTCCGCGGTCGCATGGATCGCGCGCTGGCCATTCTGGAGGCCGCACCCCCCGATGTGATGAACCACAACCTGGAGACCGTTCCGCGCCTGTATCGCGAGGCACGCCCGGGATCGGACTACCAGCATTCGCTGTCCTTGCTGGCCGAGTTCAAGAAACGTGTGCCGGGCGTACCGACCAAGTCCGGCCTGATGCTGGGCCTGGGTGAGACCGACGAGGAAATCCTGCAGGTGATGCGCGAAATGCGCGAGCACAAGATCGACATGCTGACCCTTGGCCAATATCTCGCGCCATCCAATGCGCACCTGCCAGTTCGCCGCTACGTGCACCCGGACACATTCGCAATGTTCGAGCGCGAGGCGCAGGCGCTGGGCTTTTCACATGCGGCAATCGGCGCGCTGGTACGCTCGTCCTACCATGCCGATCAGCAGGCCCATGCTGCCGGTGTCGCCTGACACAACGACCCATCAAGCTCCCGCATCACAGCCCATCCGTCGCCGTGTCGGCCAATCTGCTCGCACTCGGTGCGCTTGCGCTTTGGGCCTCGCTGGCAACACTCGGCGTGGCGCTTGCGGCATTGCCGCCGTTTCTGCTGACAGGCCTGGCGCTCATGATCGGCAGCCTCCCGGCCTGGCCACGCTGGCGGCAGTGGAAGGTACCACCAGCCACCTTTGCGCTCGGAGTAGTCGGCCTGTTCGGCTATCACGCATTACTGTTCATCGCACTGCGCCTGGCGCCGGCCGTTGAGGCCAATCTGCTGAACTATCTCTGGCCCCTGCTGATCGTCGTGATGGCGCCGGTCTACCTACCCGGTGTCAGCCTGCGGTCCGGGCACCTGCTGGCCGCAGCCGCCGGCTTCGCGGGTGCGGCACTGGCGATCCTGGGATCGGCGCCCCAAGCGGCCACTTCTGCCGATCTGATCATTCACGCAACTGGGTCGGTGGTCACGGCATCGACCGAGCGACATGCCGAGCTCACCAGCCAGACGCTGCTGGGCTACGCGGCCGCCGCCGCAGCAGGCTTGACCTGGGCCAGCTACTCGCTGCTCACGCGCCGGGTCGCTGCGTTCCCGACCGCCGCGGTCGGCGGCTTCGCACTGGTCTCTGGCCTGCTGTCGCTGCTGTGCCATTTGTTTTTTGAGCACCCTGTTGCGATCAGAGCCCCTGAGGCCTGGCTGCTAGCCGCGATCGGGCTGGGCCCGATGGGCGCCGCATTCTATCTTTGGGATCGTGCAATCAAGCTGGGTGACGCGCGCGTCATTGGTCTGCTGAGCTATCTGACCCCGCTGGGCTCGACCGCGTTGCTGCTGCTGACCACCGGTCGTTCCCTGAATTGGCGCCTGGGCCTGGCCACTGCGCTGATCGTCGGATCCGCCGCGCTCGGCCTGTGGGCAAGCCGACAGGACCCCAAGCCCGATTCTGCGGCAAAATAGACCGCTCAAGCGCACGGTCTGTAATTAGCGTCCTTCGAGTAACGCTGAACCGGCCGCACCCCCGATACCCCCAAGGAGACCCTGATGAACACAGCGACCAAACCGGAGCAGAATGCGGTTGAACATGCCAACTACGAAGATCTTTGCCTGTACATCGACGGCGAGTTCATCAAGGGCGGCGGCCGCAAGGAGCAGGATGTCCTGAACCCGGCGACCGGCCAGCCGATTGCCAAACTGCCGCATGCCACCCGCGAGGATCTGGACCGCGCCCTGGCTGCCGCAGCCCGCGCCTTCGAGACCTGGAAGAAGAGCTCCCCACTGGATCGCGCCAAGATCCTGCGCAAGGTCGGTGAAATGTCGCGTGAGCGCGCCAAGGACATTGGCCGCAACATTACGCTCGACATGGGCAAGCCGATTGCCGAAGCCGTCGGCGAGATCATGGCCAACTCCGAGCACTGCGACTGGCACGCTGAAGAATGCCGTCGCATCTACGGCCGCGTCATCCCGGCCCGCCTGCCCAACGTGCGCCAGATGGTGCTGCGTGAGCCGATCGGTGTCTGCGCCGCTTTCACGCCCTGGAACTTCCCGTACAACCAGGCTATCCGCAAGATCTGCGCAGCGGTCGGTGCAGGCTGCACGATCGTGCTCAAAGGTCCGGAAGACTCCCCCAGCGCCGTGGTTGCCATCGCCCGCATGTTTCACGAAGCCGGACTGCCGGCCGGCGTGCTGAACATCGTCTGGGGCGTACCCGGAGAGGTGTCTGAGTACCTGATCCAGTCGCCAATCGTGCGCAAGATCTCGTTCACCGGCTCGGTGCCGGTCGGCAAACAGCTGGCTGCGATGGCAGGCGGCCAGATGAAGCGCGTCACGATGGAACTTGGCGGTCATTCGCCGGTGATCGTCTTTGATGATGCGGACGTCGATCGCGCCGCTGACCTGCTGGTCGCATTCAAGTTCCGCAATGCCGGTCAGGTCTGCGTCTCACCCACGCGCTTTTACATCCAGGAAAAGGCCTACGACCGCTTCGTCGCCCGCTTTATCGAAAAGACCAATGCAATCAAGGTCGGCTCGGGTCTGGATGACGACACGAAGATGGGCCCGCTGGCCCATTACCGCCGCCTGCCCGCGATGCAGGGCTTCATCGAGGATGCCAAGAAGCGCGGCGCCAAGATTGAGATCGGTGGAGAACAGCTGGGCAGCGTTGGCAACTTCTTTGCCCCCACGGTGCTGACCAACGTGCCCGAGGACAGCTTGGTCATGACCACCGAGCCCTTCGGTCCGATCGCACCTTGCGTCCCGTTCAAGGACACCGATGAGGTCCTGCGTCGTGCCAACTCGCTGCCCTACGGCCTGTCGTCCTACGTCTTCACCACATCGACGAAGAACGCACTGGCCGCTCAGAACGGCATCGAAGCCGGCATGGTCAACATCAACCACTTCGGCCAGGCGCTTGCCGAGACCCCGTTCGGCGGCATCAAGGACAGTGGCATCGGCAGCGAAGGCGGCATCGAAACCTTCGATGGCTACCTGAACACCAAGTTCGTCACACAGATGGATTGAGCAAGGGGGACACGAGCGATGATCGAGCTTTATTTCGGCCCTGGCGCATGTTCATTCGTACCGCATGTCGCACTTGAAATCATCAAGGCGCGTACCGGTGAGGATTTCACGCCGCACATGGTCAAGCTGCACAAGCAGGAGCAGCGCTCGCCCGAGTATCTGGCCATGAACCCGGACGGCCTCGTGCCGATGCTGCGGGTCGGCGATCAGTCGCTCACCCAGATCGTCGCAATTTGCGATTACCTGGATCGACGCTATCCGCAGGTCGGCCTGCTACCCAGTGAAAACTGGGCGCGTGCGCAGGCCATGTCGCAATTGGCCTGGATGAATAACACCGCGCATCCAAGCTTTACGCACGTGTTCATGCCGCACAAGTTCGCAGAAACCGAAGCCACGCAGGCCGAGCTCAAGCGATTCAACGCGGCGCTGTTCCGCAAGCATCTTGAGCGCGTGCAGGGCTGGGTCAAGGACTGCCCGGCCTACTGGCTCGGCGATCAGCCGACCTTCCACGATGCCTATGCACTGACGCTGCTGCGCTGGGGAGGCTTTGCCGGTATCGATCCGGACTCATTGCCGCAACTCAAGGCATTCGTGGATCGGGTTGCCGCCGCCCCGGCGGTTGCCAGCGCAATGGAGCGCGAGCGTCTGCGTCTTGATACGTTCAAGAAGGCCTGAAACCGGTTCTCCCAGGAGATTCCGTTCCGAAGGCCCCCTCTCGAGGGGGCCTTTTTTCATGGTGCGCGCAGGGACTTGGCCGAGTCTGGACTGATCGCACCTGAAAAGACTGCGCCCTCGGTGATCACGGATGCAAGGAGTCGGTACTACCGCCAGAGCGTGCCGTGCGCAGGGACTCTCAGCCCGGGCCAGGTTCTATTCCACGGGGTCGAGCTGCAAGCCCCGCTGGATCGGATGGCCTTCGAACAACAACCTGGGTCAGACAATCAGCCCAGCAGCGCCGCACGCGCCCCGT
>JAURMJ010000214.1 GCA_030830765.1 Quisquiliibacterium sp. | reverse complement strand
TTCTCATCGAATCGGATCCATGCCAGCGCGCCGGCCAGTCAGAAAACAGGTAATCAACGGGTAGCGATTTTGCTTGAAAACTTCAGTTCTCAGGGCGCACGAGTTCCGGGTTTGCAGGAAATACAAAGACCCGGACTCTGAAAGGGTGACCCCTTAAGAGTTAGGATCGCGGCTTTTTTGCAGCACCTCGGGCGGCTTGGCGCCGCTCCTGACGACGGAAGACGATATTCATGGATCTGCTGACACAACACAGTCCGCTTTGGCTGCTGGGCCTGGCATTGTCCCTGCTGGCCACAGGCCTGGTCGCGGGCGTTCTGGCCGGGCTGCTCGGCGTGGGGGGCGGCATTGTCATTGTCCCGGTGCTGTTTCACCTCTTCACCTTGCTGGACATCGATCCGGCGGTTCGCATGCATCTGGCGGTCGGCACCTCGCTGGCGTCGATCATTCCCACCTCGCTGATGAGCACACAGGCGCACCGGCGCCGTGGCAGCCTGGATCCGCAGCTGATCCGCCGCCTGCTGCCTGGTGTGATTGTCGGGATTGTGATTGGTGCGGTGATGAGTCGTTATCTGCGTGGTCCGGCACTCAGTGCCGTGTTCGGGGTCGTCGCCCTGCTGGTCGCCGTGCAGATGGCCTTCAAACGGGAAGGTTCGGCCTGGGCCGATGGCCTGCCCGGTCCGCGCGGCACCGCCACGATCGGGGGAATCATCGGCTGCCTGTCGATCCTGATGGGCATCGGTGGTGGCACGCTGGGCGTGCCGACTCTGGCCAATCTGCGCGTCCCGATGCATACCGCCGTCGGGACCGGTGCGCTGCTGGGTACGGTGATCAGTATCCCGGGCGCGCTGGCGTTGATAGTTAACGGCCTTGACGTACAGGGCCTGCCGCCGCTGAGTCTTGGCTATGTGAACCTGCTGGGCGTTGCGTTGATCGTGCCGGCAACGATGGTCAGTACCCGATGGGGTGCAGCGCTGGCTCACAGTATCAACGCCAAGCGCCTGCGCCAGGTCTTTGCGGCCTTTCTGGGATTGACTGCAGCCCGCATGCTGGCCGGGCTGCTTTGAAACGGCTTGGTACGGATGCCGTCGATCAGCGCGGTGCCATGCGGATCGCGCCATCCAGCCGCACGCACTGCCCGTTGAAATAAGTATTGCGCGCCATCTCAAGCGCGAGGCTCGCGTATTCCTCGGGTTTGCCCAGGCGCTTGGGGAACGGCACCGAGGCACTCAGGCTCTCCAGCACATGCGGCGCCGCGCCCAGCATCAGCGGCGTCGAGAAGATGCCCGGCATGATCGAGTTGACGCGAATACCCAGGTCGGACAGGTCGCGCGCCATCGGCAGCACGAGACCGTTGACACCCGCCTTGCCGGACGCATAGATCACCTGCCCGATCTGGCCGTCCTGCGCCGCAACCGACGAGGTCAGCGTGATGCAGCCACGCTCGCCGTCCTCAAGGGGTTCAAGCGTGGACATGCCTTCGGCTGCCAGCGAGGCCATCCGGTAGCTGGCAATGAGCACCCCCTGCACACCGGCCTCGTAGTCAGAGGTCGGCAATCGCTTGAGCTTGCCGGCCGCCTTATCGAAGGCCAGTGTCTTGCCGCGACGCGAAGTCATCGCGCAATGCACAAGGATGCGCTCCTGGCCATGGGCCGCGCGGGCCTTGGCAAAGCCGGCCAGCGCACTGTCCTCACTGTTGATGTCAACCTTGCAGAACAGTCCGCCGATTGACCGGGCAACCTCGGCCCCCTTCGCTTCATTGATATCGAAAATCGCAACCTTCACGCCTGCAGCCGCCAGCGCCTGCGCTGTGGCCTGACCCAGACCGGACGCGCCGCCGGTCACGATGGCGCTGATGTTCGAATCGATTTTCATGGGGACTCCTGTGAGAGGGCTGGATCTTATTCAGCCGGATGGGTTGTTCGTGCCGCGGACTGTCGGCTGCCAATGTCAGCTGCGAATGCCAGCTGCGAATGCCAGCTGCGAACGTCAGTTGCCAATGCAGGTTGCCGATGAAGCTCGCAGGCAGCGCATCATTCTATCCGGGGCAGCACATTGGAAATGACACGGCGCGCCCTGCTGTCAGGCTCACCGGCAATGCGTACCATGGCAGCCGTCGGTGAATGCCACCGCTCGCCCTTCGACTTCGGAGTCCGACATGAAGACCAAGCAAGCCCGCTATCAGGGTGTTTTTCCGGTTGTCCCGACCACCTTCACCGATACCGGTGCGCTGGACCTCGAGAGCCAGAAGCGCTGCCTGGACTTCATGATCGAGGCCGGCTCGCAAGGCTTGTGCATTCTGGCCAATTTTTCCGAGCAGTTCTCGCTGTCGGACGAGGAGCGCGAAGTCATTACCCGGACTGCCCTTGAGCATGTCGCCGGACGGGTTCCGGTGATCGTGACCACCACGCACTACGGCACCCGCGTCTGCGCCGAGCGCAGCCGCCGTGCACAGGACATGGGCGCGGCCATGGTCATGATCATGCCGCCCTACCACGGCGCAACTTTTCGCGTGCCTGAGCCGCAGATCTTTGAGTTTTATGCGCAGATCTCTGACGCGATCAGCATCCCGATCATGGTGCAGGATGCGCCGGCCAGCGGCACCGTGCTGAGCGCACCGTTCCTGGCCCGCATGGCCCGGGAGATCGAACAGCTTGCGTATTTCAAGATTGAGACGCCCGGGGCAGCCTCCAAGCTGCGAGAAATCATCCGTCTGGGCGGTGATGCCATTGAAGGTCCCTGGGACGGCGAAGAAGCAATCACACTGCTGGCCGATCTGGATGCCGGCGCCACCGGTGCCATGACAGGCGGCGGTTTTCCCGATGGCATTCGCACCATCATCGACCCCTACCTGGCCGGCGACCGGGAAGCGGCCGTCGCCGCTTACGGCAAGTGGCTGCCGCTGATCAATGTCGAGAACCGCCAAGGCGGCATCCTGACGGCCAAGGCGCTGATGAAGGCCGGCGGAGTGATCACCTGCGAAGCCGGGCGCCACCCGTTCCCGCCGATGCACCCGGAAGTGCGGGCCGGCATTCTGGATGCGGCGCGACGACTGGATCCGATGGTGTTGCGCTGGGGACGCTGATTGACGCGTAGCATCACGCGGCCGCAAGCTGCGCACGCGCGCGATCCGGGCAAAAAGGAAGCCAGGTCGTCTGCGCATGAAGGCCTGGCTTGTCGAATGGGTGGTGGAGCGGAGGAGGATCGAACTCCCGACCTTCGCATTGCGAACGCGACGCTCTCCCAGCTGAGCTACCGCCCCATCCCGTCGAAAAGTATATCCGAAGCCATTGCGAGGGTGTGTACTCGCCGCGAGCGCCCCGCTCGGGTTACATTTCCGGAATGAGCAAGATAAATCCAGACTTTTGCAACCGCGAGTACAACAACCGCGCGAGGGTGCCAGGGCATGAGGTCCTGCATG
>JAURMJ010000213.1 GCA_030830765.1 Quisquiliibacterium sp. | reverse complement strand
TGCCGCCAAGTGCGATCAGGCCGAGCATTGCAACGAACCCGAACGGGCGATTGAAAGCGAGGAGCGCAGCCGCCACGCCGACAACGCCCAAGGGCGCAGTCACGAACACCATGAAACTCAGGGAGAAACTTCGCAACTGCAGCATCAGCAGTCCAAGCAACACCACCAACATCAGCGGCATCCCAGCGTTGATCGAAGACTGCGCCTTGATGTTGTCTTCATAGGGCCCACCGATCTCGATCCGATAGTCAGGCCCCAAAGCGCTGCGAATCTGCCCAAGACTGGCATCAATCCTGACGGCCACATCGGGAGCCTGGACGCCCTCGACGAGGTCGGAGCGCACCGTCAGCGTTGGCGTTCGGCTTCGCCTCCAGATGATGGGTTCCTCCATCTGCTCGCTGATTCTGGCAACCTGCGAGAGCGGAACGGACCGACCGAGTGCAGTTTGAACCTGCAAGTTAGCCAGCGAGGAGAGACTGACACGCTCTGCGGCCGGCGCACGAAGCACGACGTCGATCAGCTTGTCCTCTTCGCGAAAAGTTCCAAGGGTCGCACCGCTCACGGCTCCCCCGATCACCGTCGCGATCTGCGAGGAGGAGAGCCCAATCGCCCGTGCCTTGTCCTGATCAACCTGAATGCGGACTGCTGGACTGCGCTCACCCCAGTTCAGGTGCGCGTCAAGCGTATGCGGATCCTTCTCGACAACCTGGCGAACCCGCTCTGCGATCTGTTTCAAGGTTGCCGGATCCGGACCCATGACCCGGAACTGGATCGGGTAGGCAACCGGTGGCCCGAGCGGCGTTCGATAAGCGCGGGCCCGAATCCCTGGAAAATGTTCCGCCAGAAGCGCCCGGATTCTCTCGAGGGCACGGTCTCGCCCCGCGACTCCATCAGTGAGAACAACAAACTGCGCGAAGTTCTGCCTGAACAATTGCTGATCAAGCGAAAGGAAGTAACGCGGAGAACCATTTCCGACATATCCCACGTAGGTGATGATGTCTGGCTCTTTGCCTAAAAAGGTCTCGAAGCGGCGCGCCTGCTCTTCGGTTGCCTTATAACTGGCCCCCTCAGGCAACCACAGTTCGACCAGCAGTTCCGCCCGGTCTGACGACGGGAAAAACTGCTTTTCGGTTGCATTCATCCCGGCAACACCAGCACCGAAGAGCAACACTGTGCCAGTGATCGTGAGCCAGCGATGACGCATGCAGCCCTCAATCAGCCCCCGCAACGCTTGATAAAAACGCGAATCGAACACCTCGTGGCCTTGACCGACCCGTTCACGGAGCAGGCGATAACCGATAAACGGCGTCGCCGTGACTGCAGCGATCCAGGAGACGAGCAACGCGAGGGTGACTACGGCAAAAATTGCAAATGTGTATTCACCAGTGCTCGATTTGGCAGTTGCGATTGGCAGAAACCCGGCGGCGGTGATCAGCGTACCGGTGAGCATTGGAAAGGCAGTGCTCGTGTAGGCAAAAGTGGCCGCACGAAATCGATCGAAACCCTCCTCCAGCTTCCGGGTCATCATCTCGACAACAATCATCGCGTCATCGACGAGCAACCCCAGTGCAATAATCAATGCCCCTGTCGATACTCGATGAAGATCGATGCCAAAAATCGACATCCCCAGAAAGGTCGCCGCGAGCACCAGCGGAATCGTCAAAGCAACGACGGTTCCAGCGCGCATGCCCAGCGTCAGAAAACTGATCGCAAGCACAATCGCAAGCGCCTCAGCCAAGGCACGCATGAATAGCCCGACGGCGTTGCGCACAATCAGGGGCTGGTCGGAAACCTTGGAAAATTCGATCCCGATCGGCATGTCGGCCTTCAGGCGAGCCATCTGATGCGCAAGGTTTTCCCCAAGCTTGAGCACATCGCCATTGGGTTTCATTGAAACAGCAACCCCGAGCGCTTGGCGCCCTGCAAAGCGCATCGTCGAAACCGGCGGATCTGCGTAACCACGTTCAACTTTCGCGATATCGCCGAGCCGGATCACCCGACCACCAATGCTGAGTCGCAGGTCACGAACAGCCTGCACAGAATCGAGTTGACCCGTCACGCGAAGCGGGACCGCTCGACTGTCCCCTTGCACAATGCCCGCCGGAGCGACGAGATTCTGGGCACGCAACTGATTCGAGATGCTCTGCGGGTCGATCCCAAGATTAGCCAACGCTTGCGGCGAAAGCTCGACGTAAATCTTCTCGTCAACGGTCCCGATCAGTTCGACCTTCTGGACATCCGGAACCCGCAACAACTCCTGTCGCACGCGCTCCACCTCAGTGCGCAACTGAGCCAGCGAGTATCCATCACCGGTAAATGCATAAATTGTTCCGAAAACATCTCCGAACTCATCGTTGAAGAATGGTCCAAGCACCTCGCCGGGCAGTGTGCTGCGGATATCTCCGACTTTCTTGCGGACCTGGTACCAAAGATCAGGCACCTCCTTGGGTGGTGCGGTATCCAGCAATTCAAGAACAATCAGAGATTCCCCTGACTTTGAGTAACTGGTGGTCCATTTGAAATACGGGATTTCCTGCAGCTTTTTCTCAATGCGATCGGTGACCTGAGCATCAATCTGTTCGGTTGTGGCCCCCGGCCAGATCGTTCGGATCACCATGACCCGGAATGCAAAGTCAGGATCTTCACGCTGCCCAAGACGCATGAAGGCCATGGCGCCGGCCACGGCAATCGCCAAGATGAAGAACAGGGTCAGTTGGGTATGGCGGATCGATGCACCCGACAGGTTCCATCGGTCAGGATCTGCCCCGGGCTTCATCGCGCACCCTCCAGCAGTCGTACCTGCTGCCCTTCAGACAGAAGACTCGCCCCCGCAGTGACAACCCGATCGCCGGTTTGAAGGCCTTCGACGATGTGTACCGAGTCGTCAGACAAACCGCCAGTCTTGACTGTGACACCTCGGACACGGGACGTTTTTGGATCAACAATCCAGACCCGCGGCTTGCCATCCTGCGACCAGAGCACCGAAACCGGCAGGATAAAGGCGGAATTGCGCTGCTGCAGAGCGCTCACGACAGCTGTCATGCCCAGCTCAACTCCATGGGTGTCACCAGTCAGCGAGAGCCGCATCGGATAGGTCCGGGACGCTGGATCAGCGACCGGTGACAATTCACGGAGCTGCGCATCGACTCTGTGATCAGCGAGTGCGGAAATGGTCACCTGCCACATTCGAACGCTCTTTACCATTGCGACCTGTGCTTCCGGCAGATTGACGAGCACTTCCTTTTCGCCACTGTTGGCAACCCGGATGACTGGTTGACCCGCCGCCACAACCTGCCCGGCCTCGGCCTCGATGGCGGTCACAACGCCCGAAACATCAACCTTCAGTTCTTGAAACAACGCAGCGTTTCGAGCTGAATCCAGTTGTGCCTGCGCTGCCTTCAATCGCGATCCAGCCCCGTCAAAAGCCGCCTGATAACGCTCGAGTTGTGCCTCGGAAATGTAATTGCGCGTGCGCAACTCCTTCTGACGGGCCAGTTCGGCACCTGCAAGCGTCAACTCGGTCGTTGCTGCCTGTACCTGCGCGGTCTGTGCTGCAATTGCCGGGGCGATATCCTGGGGATCAAGACGCGCGAGTACCGCACCGGGTTTGACGCGATCGCCGATCGAGACCAGCCGTTGGGAAATCTTGCCGCCGACCCGAAAACCGTAACGAGTCTCGACCCGCGGGCGGATCTCCCCTGGCAAGGTCAACACGGCTCCGACCTGCGACGATTCGGCCAGCACGGAGCGAACTGGACGCGGAACCTCCGGCTTCGCAGGGACTTCCTGCCTGCAGGCAGCAAGGAAAAGCAATGGGCAAAGGAGCACAACTGCACGCAAGTTCGCGGCAAGCTTCATATCGTATTCAGATGCAATGAGATTTGACGAGGATCGGCAGCGGTTCGAGAAGATCGAAAGGCTGAAGGCAAGCAACTCAGGGGACAAGCAGGTTCCGACGCCTAATCCATCAGGGGCTGAGGTCTTGATGGTAATCGGCACGAACAAACGTGGTCAACGCAATCAGGGTATCACCAGCAAAGAAGCCTGCTGGTATAAGCACAAAAATGACTTTTAAAGATGCGAGTGGAACCGCCAAAACCGACCATCCTGCGCAGACAGGCTGGGTGACTGGCGTGGATCACTATGAAAATTTCCCGGTCGCCTCCAGGCTGATGCCAGCCAAGCTGCGACCGGCGGTGGTGGCCATCTATCGGTTTGCACGCTACGCCGACGATGTCGCCGACGAAGGGAATGCAACTGCCGAGTCCAGGCTGACAGAACTGCAGCGACTTCGTGACGCCCTGGAATCCGAACGGGCCGACAGCCATCCGATTGTCGGCCAGCTCAAGCCTCACCTGGAGGTACATCGGATTCCCATTGAACCCTTGCTCGCCCTGCTAAGCGCCTTCGAGCAGGACGTGAGAGTCAATCGTTATCAACATTTCGAGGAGATCTTGAATTACTGCACCAGATCGGCAAACCCGGTCGGTCAAGTGATTCTGCATCTGTTCGGAGTGACCGATTCTCTGTCGCTCGAGCGCTCCAATGCAATCTGTTCTGCCCTGCAACTCATCAACTTTGTGCAGGATTTCTCAATCGACTGGCAACGCAACCGACTGTACATTCCAACCGAGGAATTACAGGCTGCAGGCCTCTTGCCTGAGCATATCGACGAAGCATTGCGCCAGCGGCAGGCTCAGCCGGCACTGCGTCAATTGTTGCGCAGGCAAGCCGAGCGCGCATCTGCACTGTTAGAATCCGGCGCATCACTGCCAGCGATGGTGCCGCTGCGCCTGAATCTCGAATTGCGAGCCATTCTGGCAGGTGCGCGTCGGATTCTCGAACTGCTGTCTCACAGCGACTGGGATCCGATTAACCACCGCCCAAAGCTCAACTGGCGTGACGCTCCTGCACTCGTGCGCCTGATGATGACTCGAAACGCATCCCGATGACTCCCGACGAATATTGCCAGAACAAGGCGGCGCGAAGCGGATCGAGCTTTTATTACAGCTTCCTGTTTCTTCCGCCCTTGCAGCGTCGCGCGATTACGGCGCTCTATGCGTTCTGCCGGGAAGTCGACGACACCGTCGATGAAATCTCCGACGAAGGGGTCGCCAGGGCGCGGCTCGGCTGGTGGCGCCAGGAGCTCAGACAGCTTTACGCAGGTAAGCCGACTCATCCGGTCGCCCAGGCGCTTGCCCCTCATCTGGACCATTTCCAGATCGACGAATCCCGACTGAACGAGATTATCGACGGCATGCAGATGGATCTGGACCAGAACCGGTACCTGGACTTTGCCGGTCTACGTCTTTATTGTCATCGTGTCGCTGGCGTTGTAGGCACACTGGCGGCCGGAATCTTCGCTGACGGAAGTCAGGCGCAAGCCGAGTACGCCGAGAACCTGGGAATTGCGCTGCAGCTGACCAATATCATTCGCGATGTCGGAGAGGACGCCCGACGCGGACGAATCTACCTGCCCATCGACGATTTGCAGCGATTCGAAGTCAGAGCCCAGCAACTCCTCGAGGGGAACGGATCGGAGTCGCTGCGAGCTTTGCTTGAATTTCAGGCTGCAAGGGCCCGTGAGCATTACCGCAAGGCTTTTTCTGCTCTGCCTCGGGAAGCATTCAGGGCGCAACGCACGGGACTGATCATGGCGGCGATCTACGCCACCTTGTTAGACGAGATCCAGGATGACGGCTTTCGAGTCCTGAGCCACCGGGTGGCACTGACTCCGCTGCGTAAACTCTGGATCGCCTGGCGAACCTGGCTAAGTGCCAGCCCGCCAAATATCCGCGCAGACTGATACGCCGAGACTGTGACTGCTCGAACCGATACAGTCGTCATCGGTGCAGGCTGGGCCGGCCTGGCTGCCGCGGTTGAGCTGACCCGGGCTGGAATCCAGACAACGCTCCTTGATGCAGCCCCTCAACCCGGCGGCCGGGCACGGCAGGCGCCAATCCGGTTGGCTGGCAAGTCCCTGCTGTTCGATAACGGACAGCATCTGCTGATTGGTGCGTATCGGGAATCCTTGCGACTGGCTCAAACCCTTCATCTGGAGACCAGCAAGTTCTCGCAGAAGGCGCGACTCTTTGAGCGACACCGTCTGAGCCTGCGTGCCGCTGACGGTCTTGCGATGGACACCTGGCCGCTGCCCGCGCCCCTGAATCTTCTGGCGGGTCTGATCTGTGCCCGGAAGATCTCTATTGCCGAACGCGCGATGATTGCCAGCCTGATGCTGCGCCTGAGCCTTGCGCGATGGAAGGCAGACGCCGAAGAAACCGTGTCTGCAATGCTCAGACGACTGGGACAGTCTGCCCCGCTGTGCGAGCGCTTCTGGAATCCGCTCGTCATCGGTTCAATGAACACGATGCCCGAAGATGCCTGTGCAAACACGTTCGCGCGGGTTCTTGCTGATTCGCTGGGGTCTCGGGCTCAGGACAGTGACTTCGTTCTTCCTTCTGGCACTTTAGGCGACTTTATTCCCGGCCCTGCGAACGAATGGCTGCGCGCTCAAGGCGCCCGGGTCAAGCTGCGCACCCCCGTACGCGAACTGTCGCATCAAGGCGATCTGTGGTGCGCGCACAC
>JAURMJ010000212.1 GCA_030830765.1 Quisquiliibacterium sp. | reverse complement strand
CGGCGGCCTGAGTGGTCGAACTGGCCTTATTTTGCACTGTTCCGCGCGTTAATCTGGCCTGGTTTGGCGCAGTTCGTCCTGTAAACCGGGTATTCAGCAACGAATTTCGATTTTTTTCATGACCCGGCGGGGCATTTCAGTGCGGGCCGTGCTGCCGTATCCTGTTTAATAAGACTGGAAGCAGCGTCTGTCATCCGACGAGGAATGCAGATCACCGTGTCGACAGGAGGAATCATGAGCGAGACGCCAATCAATAATGAGCAGGCTCAGGTCGATGCTCCTGAGACGCAGCCGGGCATCCAGCTTCCTGGGGTCAGACGGGTCGGCAACGCCGCCCCGTTCAGGTGGTTGTCACATGCCTGGCGTGATCTTGTGGCCACCGGTTTTCGCGGGGTCTTCTATGGCGGTGTCTTCACGCTGATGGGGCTGTTGATCACCGTTGTCTATGCGACCCAATGGCAATTGACGATGGGTCTGACGGCTGGCTTCTTCCTGATGGGGCCATTCCTATGCGTCGGCGTCTACGAACTGTCCAGGCAGCTGGAAGCCGGCGAGCGTCCCGATCTGTTTTCAACGCTGAGTTGCTGGCGACGCAATCTGGGCGGTATCGCGTTCTTTGCCGCCATGCTGACTTTTCTGATGATCGTCTGGGCACGTGTGTCGGTCGTCCTGTTCGCGCTGTTTTCCACAACCGATTTTCCGACGATGCAAAGCATCCTGAAGCAGATCATCTCGCTGGAGAATGTGGAGTTCGTACTCGTCTGGGGTGGCGTCGGATTTGTATTCGCGTCAATCGTGTTTGCGATTTCGGTGGTCTCGATCCCGATGCTGCTTGATCGACGCGCCGATACGATGATGTCGATCTTCACCAGCGTACGCGCCCTGTACGAGAACATGCTGCCGATGTACATCTGGGCGGCATTGATCGTGCTGTTCATCGGGCTGAGCCTCTTGCTCTCTATGTGGCCGCTTGTGATGACCGCACCGTTGATCGGTCACGCAACCTGGCATGCCTATCGCGATCTGGTCGAGCCCGACAAGAACAGCTGATCCGCGGGCGCATATCGTATCCTTGACGGTTTTGCGCCGGCCCCGCGCGGGGGTGGGCTGATCACGAGGGGAGCATGTAATGAGCATTCAGACAATCGGCATTATCGGTGCCGGCACAATGGGCAACGGAATCGCACAGGCCTGCGCAGTGGCCGGGCTGAACGCGGTGATGCAGGACGTCAACGAGCCGGCACTTGATCGGGCGATCAAGACGATTTCCGGGTCACTGGATCGGCTGGTGCGCAAGGAGACAATGAGCGAGGCCGACAAGGCTGCCACCATGGCCCGCATCAGCGTCACCGGCAAGGCCGAAGATCTGGCTGCCGCCGACTTGATCATCGAGGCTGCGACCGAGAACGAGGCGCTCAAGCTGAAAATCCTGAAGCATGTCGAGGCCATCGCCGGCGCCGACAAGATCATCGCAACCAATACTTCTTCAATTTCGATCACCCGGCTGGCCGGTGCGCTTGACCACCCTGAGCGCTTCGTTGGTATGCATTTCTTCAACCCGGTTCCGGTGATGGCGCTGGTGGAAATCATCAGCGGGCTGCGAACGTCTGAAGCAACGGTTGCTGCGGTCGTCGAACTGTCACAGAAACTGGGCAAGACGCCGATTGGCGTCAAGAACAGCGCCGGCTTTGTCGTGAACCGGATTCTGTGCCCGATGATCAATGAGGCAGTCTTCGCGCTGCAGGAAGGGCTGGCAAGCGCCGAGGAAATCGATGCAGGCATGAAGCTTGGTTGCAACCACCCAATCGGCCCGTTGGCGCTGTGTGATCTGATCGGCCTGGATGTTGAACTGGCCGTCATGCAGGTGCTCTACGAGGCCTTCAACGATTCGAAATACCGGCCGGCACCGCTGCTCAAGGAAATGGTCGACGCCGGCATGCTGGGACGCAAGACCGGCCGCGGCTTTTACGACTACGCAAAGAAGTGAGCCACGGGTCCGGGAGCAGGCGCCTGCTCCTGGCGCTGAGGGCGGCAGGCGAAACTTGCTCAGGTGGGTAGCCGCCTCCCCTGTTCCTGGTCAGTAGCGTTGCTTGAGCACATTCTGCAGTGTCTGCACCACCGCAAACGCATTGCGCAGTTGTGTGCGCTCAAAATTTGAAATCTCCCGCAGTGCCAGCAGGTTGTCAGCCGGCAATCCGGCTTCGACCATCTTGACCTGATGCCGTATTCGCAGGGTGGCGAGAAACTCCAGAGCATCGCGCAGATCGCGCGCACCTTGTTCGCTGACCTCCGCGCTGGCGGCCGCGCTGTCGAGGCGGTCCCAGGTATTGACCGCTTCGAGCCCAGCGCTGAGCGCATAGATGCGAGCCAGGTCGATGATCGGGACCGTCCCCTGATGCTTGAGATCGATTTTTCCCTTGGTCTGTCCGGAGCGAGCCGGGGCCAGGTGTCCGAACAGGTTCAGTGCCGGGCGATGCTTCAGCGCATTGCCGACCAGGTGGGCGAGAAAAAATCGGTTCTTGCCGGCGCGGGGCAGAAAGTCCGCACGCAGTGCATCAACCAGTGAAGCCTCTCCATCAACAAAGCGCAGATCGAAGAATACGCAGGTGAGCATCAGAGCCATCGGTTCGGGCTCCTCAATCCAGTTCCGAAGAGATTGCTTCCAGATCGCAAGCGGCTGTCGCCAGGTGTCCGTCTGCGCCATCATCTCGCCCGGGCAGTAGACATAGCCGCAGGCATCGAGTCCAGCGCAGACAAAGCGCGCCAGCTGCCGGAAATACGCCTCATGCCGGGCCGGATCGTAGGCGTCGTCCAGAATCATGCAGTTGTCCTGATCGCTCTTGGCGGTCTGCTCCATGCGGGCCTGCGAGCCGGCTGCAACCCAGGCATATG
Source organism: Quisquiliibacterium sp. (assembly GCA_030830765.1). Lineage (GTDB taxonomy): Bacteria > Pseudomonadota > Gammaproteobacteria > Burkholderiales > Burkholderiaceae_E > Quisquiliibacterium. The sequence continues at coordinate 1,830 of JAURMJ010000212.1, read as the reverse complement.
GAATCGGCGCTGGTCCAAGCTTCAGATGGGCGAGTGACAGCAGTTTTCTCGTCAGGACGTCGGTCAACGCGGTGATGACTTGTCCAGTGGCATGGGCCGAGGCGCCTGCGGCGGCCAGGCTGCCTTGCAGCTCACGGATCCGCGCGCTGACGATGGCCAGACCTTCGCGCGAAGTCTGGTCATTGATCTGAGCGGCAAGAAAAACCGCCGAGCTGCTGTGCCTGCCGGTCAGGTCGTTCGAACTGAGCATGCCCACGACCCGTTTGTTCTCCATCACCGGGAGGTGGTGGATGCCATGTCTTGCCATCAGCAGCAGCGCATCGAAGGCGGTTTTTTGGATGTCGATTGTCAGCGGGCTTTCGGTGGCGATATCCAGAGCAGGCGTATCGACATTGCGGCCCTCCGCAACAACGCGGTCGCGCAGATCGCGGTCGGTGAGAATCGCGCGCAGCCTTCCGTCCTCGGTCAAAAGAACCGACGAAATGCGCTGCTCTCGCATCAGTGACGCGGCCTCCCGAATGCTCGCATTCAGATCGATCGAGATCGGTTCGCGTCCTGTCAGCGAGCGCAAGGGCGTGGTGACGATGCCGGTGTTCGGGTCACTGGCGACAAGGTCTGAGGCTCGGTTCATGACGTACGTGTGGGCTGGGTGACACTACGATGATGCCTACGGCAGGCCGATGATGCCAATCCCTGTCGAATGTTTCCGGCAATGCACTTGCCTGGCATTCGAAGTCCGTCCAAGCGGCTGGAAGGCCCGCGTCAGAGTGGCGTAAGTTTTCCGGGCGAACCTGCCGGATGTAGTAGAGGCCACCCTGCCTGAAACAGGGTGTCAATACTGAGGAGTGGAGGAGATAACTATATGCAACATGATGCACAAGGCTATTGGAAAGCCACGCTGGGACTGCTGTTCAAAGTCCTGATCATCTGGTTCCTGGCTTCGTTCGGCGCCGGAATCATCTTCGCGGATCTGCTCGACAAGATACACCTGGGGGGTTACCCGTTGGGTTTCTGGTTCGCGCAGCAGGGGTCGATCTACATCTTCATCGCGCTGATTTTCTATTACGCAAAGAAGATGGCTGAGATTGACCGCAAATTCAACGTTCACGAAGACTGAGGGGGCCGGCATGTCACAACAAGCATGGATTTACCTGATGGTCGGCCTGAGTTTCGCGCTGTACGTCGGTATCGCGTTCTGGGCTCGAGCTGGCAGTACCAGTGAGTTCTACGCCGCAGGCGGACAGGTCAACCCGGTCATGAACGGAATGGCAACCGCAGCAGACTGGATGTCGGCCGCCTCGTTTATCTCGATGGCGGGTCTGATTTCCAACATGGGTTACGGCGGTTCGCTGTTTCTGATGGGCTGGACCGGCGGCTATGTGCTGCTGGCCATGTTGCTCGCCCCTTACCTGCGCAAGTTCGGCAAGTTCACAGTGCCGCAGTTCATCGGTGACCGCTTCTACTCGAAGTCGGCCAGCACCGTCGCTGTTCTGTGTCTGCTGGTTGCTTCGCTGACCTACATCATCGGCCAGATGACAGGCGTTGGCGTCGCGTTCTCGCGATTCCTGGGCGTCACCAAAGAGATGGGCATCTACGTCGGGATGGCGATCGTGTTCGCCTACGCAGTGTTTGGTGGGATGAAGGGCATCACCTATACACAGGTTGCCCAGTACATCGTGCTGATCGTTGCCTATCTGGCGCCCGTCGTCATTCTGGCAACCCAGCAATATGGCGTTCCCGTGCCCCAGCTCATGTATGGCCAGGCGCTGCAGGACATTGCCGCGCGTGAAGCCCAAATGGTCGCGCAGGGCTTGGCCACACTCACCGTTG
>JAURMJ010000211.1 GCA_030830765.1 Quisquiliibacterium sp. | reverse complement strand
GGCCTGGAACGTTGCCGACCTGCCGAAGATGGCGCTTGCGCCCTGCCATGCCTTCTTCCAGTTCTATGTGGCCGGTGGCAGGCTGTCCTGCCAGATGTACCAGCGCAGCGCCGATATCTTTCTGGGCGTGCCGTTCAATATTGCCTCCTACGCACTGCTCACGCCCATGGTCGCCCAGCAGTGTGATCTTGAAGTGGGAGATTTCGTCTGGACCGGCGGCGACTGCCACCTGTACCTGAACCACCTGGAGCAGGCCCGCGAGCAGCTGAGCCGAGAGCCTTATCCGCTGCCCCGTCTGAACATCCTGCGCAAGCCCGACTCCATCTTTGACTACCGCTACGAAGATTTCGAGATCAGCGGCTATCAGAGCCATGCGCACATCAAGGCACCAGTCGCAATCTGAGGCACGTTGTCGTGACTGATCAGGCTGACAAGTCGCTGCGTCGGGCTCAGGATGCCCCCACCCCGCCCATCAGGCTGACAATTGTGGTCGCGCGGGCGCGCAACGGCGTGATTGGGCATGCGAACACCTTGCCCTGGCATCTGCCTGAGGACTTGGCGCACTTCAAGGCGCTGACAACAGGCCATGCGCTGATCATGGGACGCAAGACCTTTGATTCGATCGGGCGCCCTTTGCCTGGGCGGCGTACGATCGTCGTGACCCGCAACCCAAAGTGGACTTACCCGGGGTGCGAGCGGGCCGATTCATTGCAGCAGGCAATCAAGATCGCAACCAGGGCCTCACCGGTTGCAGGCATCAGTACCAACGAAGCAATGATCGTGGGCGGCGCGCAGATCTACCGCGAAGCCCTGCCAATGGCTGACCGGATCGTGATGACCGAAATCGATGCGGACTTCGACGGCGATGCAAGCTTCGCCGCCCTGGACCGGAAAGTCTGGACGCAGACTTCGCGGCAAACGCATGCATCGCGCAGCGGCCTGCGCTACGCGATCATTGAGTACTCGAGAAATTAGCCATGGCAACGCGATTGCGGCCCTCCCGCTTTGCCTGATAGAGCGCCTCGTCAGCTGCTCTGAGCAGTGCATCAGGATCCCGGCCCTGATCGATCCGGTAGACCGCTGCGCCGAGGCTGACCGTCACCTGGATCGATCCGACGCTCGGCAGTGCAATTTGCATCTCCTGCACGGCCCGCCTGATCTGTTCGGCCTTCGCCCTGACCTTGCCTTCGTCGGCGGCAATCAGCAGCACCGTGAACTCCTCGCCCCCATATCGCGCTACAAGATCGGTTTCGCGAATTCCAGCCTGCAAGATCTGCGCAATGGCGTTCAAGACCCGATCGCCGGCCTCATGACCGTGGGTATCGTTGACCTGCTTGAAATAGTCGACATCGAGCAGGATCACCGCCAGCGAGTCGTGATAGCGACCGCAGCGCTTCATCTCCTCGACCAGGCGACGCAGGAAAAAACGTCGATTTGCAATCCCGGTCAGCTCGTCCGTCGTCGCCAGCATTTCCAGCTCACGCGTCCGCCTTTCGACCAGCCGCTCAAGGTTGGAGGTCTGCTCCCGCACACTCTCGGCCATCCGCGAAAACTGGATCTGCAAACGACCGATTTCGTCAGCCTCGGGTTGCCATGCCAGGGACAATTGTCGATCCGGGTTTTCGGTGAACTCCCGCACCGCCTGATCTAGTTTGCGCACGCGGCTCAGGACCAGCCGATTAAATGCCAGCAGAACGGCGACCACGGTCAGCAGAATCGCACCGAGCAGCAGCAACGACAGTTGCCGAAGACGATCAGACAGCCTGTTTTCGAGGTCCATCAGCGATACTGCAAACCAGCCCAGGTCCTCGATATAGGAGAGACTGATCAGGTGCCTGCGACCATCGATCTGCAGAAACCGTGATTCGGACTTCCCTGCTCCCTTCTTCCCTGCTTCCTTCTTGAGCCGCTCGATCATCTGTCGAACGGTCTGGGCATCCTGCTGTGAATCCAAAAGCTTGAAGATCGTGCTTGAAGAGTCCAGCGGCACCGTCAATGCCCGCAGCGTAATCTTGCTCTGATCCGGGTGGACCTGGATCGCACCATGATGATCAATGAAGAGGTTCGTTGCATCCGGAACCGATGCCTGCATGGATTCACGAATGAACCGGGTCAGGTCGATACCGGTACCGACCATCGCAACCACCTTGCCGTGATCCCGGATCATGCAATTGATCCAGAGCTTGGTGACATTCAGTACGCGATCATGGTCGGGATTCAGATGGCATTGCCCCGGTTTCGCGCGCGTCAGGAAGTACCACTGATCCAGCGGCGCCTGCAGCGACAGTGAGTAACGCAGGCGCTCTTTCGGGGCAAAACTTCCGTCGTTCGAGTAATAGTTGCCACTCCGATCGATGACGAAAAAATAGCTGCGGTCGTCGAATAACTCCCGAAACCGCTCCAGGGTGTCCAGGCCCTGGGTCGTGAGCAACGGATCGGACTCATTGAGCGCCCAGTCGCGAAGCGACTCTGAAACGCTCGCAGTACGAGCCAGGCTAACCTCCCTGACGATCGGGGCGGTCGCCCGCGCACGATCCAGCTCGACCTGACGGGCAGATACCCGCAGACTGACTTCGTCGATGACTTCCCGGGTCAGGAAAAAAAGGCTGAAAGCACGATGGCGCTGACCAGGATGGCCAGCGGAATCACGACAGCGAGAAATCGCCGTCCAAGCCGGCTGTCGATACGAAAACCCATCAGTCCAGAGCAATAGAGGAAACGTTGAGGCTAACATTGAAGCCTGTTCGCTCTATATCCCCCGAATGGACGAAATCGATCGCTGCCGTGGCCACGACTCAGTGATCGTCGACCGGCGTGGTCACAACAATGAACGTCAGATCGCCCAGACCCTCGTTGGTGATCTTGTGCGGCACACCCGGTGGCAGGAAGATCACATCGTGCTTGCGCACCACGCGACGCTCGCCATCGATTTCCATCATCCCTTCGCCCTCAAGCACGTGATAGATCTGCTCCTGGACTTTGTGTGCATGCAATTCAACATGCGCCATCGGCTGGTAGGTGGAGATGCGGTAATCAACCAGTCGAGAGCCCGCGGTCTCAGGCCGGACCAGTGCCTTGGATAAGGCACCGCCGAAATGCCCCGGAAACTGCTGCCAGGGCTCCTCGACGATGTTACGGATCACAGCCTTGCGTGGGGCTATCTTGGCCGCAGCCTTGGGGCTGGACTTTGAGGTGGATTTGGGCACTCGCTTGGAGCCCGTCAGTTTCTTTTCGGTAGCCATGAATCAGCGAATCTCCAGAGTAGTTTGAGCGGCCGGAAACAAAAACATCACTGGCCGGGCAGATATTTCGCACCAAACACCGGCTCTTTCGGGGCAATCGGCGGCAGGCCCCAGGCGCCGGTCCCCGGCGGGCGGATATTCGCGTCGACATGCACATCAATCAGACAAGGCTTGTTCATGGCAACCGCCTGCTGCAGCACGCCGGCGAAATCCTGCGAGCGCGTGACCGTGAAGCCTGCAACACCACAGGAGCGGGCCATCGCCGCAAAGTCCGGGTTGTAGGCTTTTCGATCCGGGCCGCTGTAAAAGGCGGTACCGATCTCGCGACCATCAAAGTACGCATACTGCAGATCACGGATCGCAGCCCAAGCGAAATTGTTCCAGACGACCCAGACCACCGGGATGTCGTATTCGACCGCGGTGCACATCACATGCGGCACCATCGTGAAACCACCATCCCCGCAAATGGAGATACAAGGCCGATCGGGTGCTGCCAGTTTGGCCCCCAGGATTGAGCATGGTCCGAAGCCCATCCCTGAATAGCCCCAGGTGTTGAGCATCGTCTGCGGCTGGCGAGCCTCCCAGAACTGCATGAACCAGTTGTGGTGGATGCCGGAGTCCAGCGAAATGATCGCATCATCAGGCAACACCGCACGGCAATCGGCAACAATCCGTTCCGGGCGCAACGGCGACGCATGGATCTCGAAGTTGGGCTTCACGAACGCGTCCCACTCGGCACGCCAGCCGGCGATCTGGGCATGCCATTCAGCCAGCCTGTGCACATCAGGCGACGGGCCGCGTGCGGCCTCGGCATTGAGTTGCTCCAGAAACACCCGTGCATCGGCCAGGATGCCCAGATCCGGCGGATAGTTGCGGCCGATCTCGCCATGGTCAACATCAACATGCACAAGCCTGGTATGCGGGAAATTCCAGGAGTAACCGGGCATCCAAGAAGAGGACGAGCGATCATCAAAACGCGCGCCAATGGCGATGACCAGATCCGCATGCCGGCCGGCCTGATTGGCCGGGAACGCGCCATTGCGACCGATGAAGCCCAGCGACAGCGGATCGCGCATGTCCAGACAGCCCATGCCGTTGGGTGAACTGATGACCGGGATACGCTGGGCCTGGGCGAAATCAGTCAGCGCCTTGCCGGCTTCCGACAGGGTCACGCCATGGCCGATGAAGATCGCCGGACGACGTGACGCAGCCAGCATCTGCAGCACCCGCGTGATGTCCTCGGGCGCCGCTGCGCTGCGACGCTCGTTAAAGCCGTCCCAGCCGGCCTCGAGGTCGACCTCGGCCTCTTCCTGAAAAAGATTGAATGGAATATCGACGTTGACCGGCCCCGGGCGCCCGCTGGTCATGGTCGTCACGGCCTGACGCATCGCCAGCGGCAACATGTCGACCCGGCTCGGCTGAAAGCTGCGCTTGACCACAGGGCGCACCACATTCGGAAAATCGGCCTGGTTATGACGATTCAGTTCCTGGAATGGGCCGCGGTTGAACTGCGAGGTCGGCACGTTGGCGGTGATCGCCAGCAGCGCCGAGCTGTCGGTCTGCGCAACGGCCAGGCCCATGATCAGGTTGGCCGACCCGGGACCGGTTGAGGTCAGCGTGGCCGCCGGCTGGTGCTTGACGCGAAAGTAGCCATCGGCCATGTGCGCCGCGGCCTGCTCGTGACGCGGCGAGATCAGCTTGACCTTGTCGCGCACGTTGTAGAGTCCGTCGAGCAGGCCAACATTCCCATGTCCGCAGATGCCGAACACATAGGGAATTTTTTCCTTGACCAGAAACTCCGAAATCAGGTCGGCGCCTTTCATCTTTGCCATCTTGTCTCCTGCTTTGGCTGCCACGCCTGTGGACGGGTGCCGTTTTTGCGCGTGGCGCGATGCGTTTTTGCACGCTCTGATCGAACGGCAATCCTCAGACAACGATGATCACATACACTCAGGACCTCTGAACGGTCCGGCTGCGCGCCAAAGACAGCAGGAGTGTCAGCGAGTGAAATGCCAGGCGACACGCGCAAGACACTTGTAGCTCAGCGGACGGCCCCACAGTTTTTGGTGCTGGTCTCTGCCAGACATCCACCCGACACCGACGGGGAAATCATCAGGTCAACACGGAGCAGAACAATGGAACGCGGACTTCTGGCCATCTGGAATGCGGTAACACCGGATCACGAGGTGCAATTCAACGACTGGTATGACAATGAGCACGTGATCGAAAGACTGGCTCTGCCCGGCTTCAATACTGCGACCCGTTATCGTTCGACCGATGGCGCGCATCGCTACTGCGCGCTTTATGAAGTTGACTCAGTCGCAGCGCTGAGTTCACCCGAATATCTGGGTCGGCTAGCCGACCCGACCCTGGCCACCACCGCGATCATGGCGCAATTCCGCGACATGAACCGTGCGGTCTGCAACCTGCAGATCGACACGGGAGTACTGCCGGTCCCGGGCAAGGTGATCGTGATCATGCAGATTGATGAGGCAGCAGCCGGCGCAATCAGTGGCGCGACGGTGCAGGGCCTGGCCAAAGAGCAAGGGCTCAGAATCCGTGTGGCGCAGCCTGATGCCGCACGCACGCAGGTGCAGACCCCGGAGCAGAAACTGCGGCAGGAGCCCGATAAGCTGCCCTCGACACTGCTGCTCGTGGAAGGCGACGATGCCCAGATCTGCCGCAATGCAGCACAGACCCTTGCGCCCGGCAGCACGCCACTGAACTTTGCGCTGATCTATCAGCGCAAGAGCCACTGAGGCCAGATCACTCAATCATTCGATCGTCTGGCCGCATGCATCGCGGCCAGATAGCCGAAGGTCATGGCTTGCCCGATCTGCGCGCCGGCTCCTGGGTACTCTCCGCCCATTGCCGAGTGCATATCGTTGCCGCAGGCGTAAAGACCGGCAATGACCTGACCTTGCGCATCGAGCACCCTGGCCTGCGGATCAGTCGCCAGTCCGAGGCTTGTCCCAAGCGGTGTCGGAACCACGGCAACCGCGTAAAAAGGCCCCGTTGCGATCGGCCCCAGACATGGATTCGGGCCATGCGTCGGATCGCCGTTACCGCGGTCATATTCATTCGACCCTCGTCCGAAT
>JAURMJ010000210.1 GCA_030830765.1 Quisquiliibacterium sp. | reverse complement strand
TTGCTGGACACCGTGAAGCTGCGCGGAATGCCTTCAGAAAGATTGCGTCCCTTGACTTCTATTTCACGGATCTCGGAGCCTGGGAAGGCCGAGCCGATGTTCTTCTTGATCGTCTCGGCGGTCTGCTCGCCGATCAGCATGCCGTAATTGCGGCGAATGTAGTTAACGATCGCTTCGTCGAACTTGTCTCCGCCGACGCGTACCGAACCCTTGTAGACCATCCCGCCCAGCGAGATCACACCGACCTCAGTGGTGCCGCCGCCGACGTCAACGACCATCGAGCCAGAGGGTTCGGACACCGGCAGACCGGCGCCGATCGCAGCGGCCATCGGCTCTTCGATCAGGAAAACCTGCGAGGCACCGGCGCCCAGCGCCGACTCGCGGATTGCCCGACGTTCAACCTGGGTCGACCCACAAGGGACACAGATGATGATCCGCGGATTCGGCGAAAACAGCCGGGACTCGTGGACCATCTTGATGAACTGCTTGAGCATCTGCTCGGTGACTGTGAAATCGGCGATCACGCCGTCTTTCATCGGGCGGATCGCCTCGATGTTGCCGGGGACCCTGCCGAGCATCTGTTTGGCTTCGGTGCCAACTGCCGCGATTGTGAGCTTGCCGCTCGGGCCGCCTTCCTGGCGAATTGCGACGACTGAGGGCTCGTCCAGGACAATGCCCCGTCCGCGAACGTAGATCAGCGTATTGGCGGTGCCAAGGTCGATCGCCAGGTCGGTCGAAAAATACTTGCGAAACAAACCGAACATTGCTGTGCCGTTAGGTGGGAGTTCAGGGGGCCGAAATGCTGACCGCTCCCTGGACGGGGAAGCGGCAATTTTAAAACCCGATGATACCGTATACTCTTTGCCCTTTCGCCGCGTCGATCCTTGACTGATCGGGCGGCAGCGGCCACCTAAGCCCATGGGCCGACGAATGGTCGGGTGGGCACCCCGCTCGCCGGGCTGCCTGAAGACTTGCAGACGGTCTGCAGGCCGTCCGGCCCGACTCGGTCATCTGGTGGTCATCATGTCGTTGAGCCGCTCATCGGAAGGTGTATTGAGCGACCCAACGGGCACACCAGTCATTCACTGTGGTCCACCAGTATGTCGCTTTCTGCCGCCGATGTTCGACGTATCGCCCAACTGTCCCGACTCGCGCTGACCGATGAGGAATCGGTCCGCACGCTGAACCAGCTGAACGGGGTTTTCGATCTGATCGAGCAGCTCAAGGCTGTCGACACAGCTGGCGTCGAGCCGATGACGCACACGCAGGACATGGTCCTGCGGCTGCGTGATGATCAGGTCAGTGAACCTGACCGACGCGACGACTATCAGCAGGTCGCGCCCAGCGTCGAGCAGGGGCTGTATCTGGTTCCCAGGGTCGTCGAGTGAGCGCAGCCCAGATGAAGATCACAGAACTTTCGCTGAAGCAGCTTGCTGACGGTCTTGGCAAGGGCGAATTCAGCGCGACCGAACTTGCCCGCCAGTATCTGGACCGGATCAGTGCCAGCCAGCTCAACGGTTTCATTGACGTGCAGCCAGACCTCACCCTTGAGCAGGCGCGTGAGGCCGATCGGCGGCTTGCCGCCGGTGAGCGTGGTGCGCTGCTTGGGATTCCGGTCGCACACAAAGACATTTTCGTGACCCGTGGCTGGCGCTCAACGGCCGGGTCGCGCATGTTGGCCGACTATGTCAGTCCATTCGATGCGAGCGTCGTCGAGCGGCTTGCCGCGGCCGGCGCCGTCTGTCTGGGCAAGACCAATTGCGACGAGTTCGCGATGGGGTCATCGAACGAGAACTCGCATTTCGGGGCAGCCCGCAATCCCTGGGACCTTGCTGCGATTCCCGGCGGTTCGTCGGGGGGCTCGGCAGTTGCCGTGGCGGCCGACCTTGCGCCGATCGCAACCGGGACCGATACCGGCGGCTCGGTGCGCCAGCCGGCTGCGATGTGTGGCATCACCGGCATCAAGCCCACTTACGGGCGAGTTTCGCGGTTCGGCATGATCGCCTACGCCTCCAGTCTTGATCAGGGCGGTGCCTTCGGGCGCTCGGCGCATGACTGCGCAACGCTGCTGTCGGCAATGGTCGGTTTCGATCCACGCGACTCCACGAGCCTGCAGCGTGGGCCCGAGGACTTCGCCGAGGCGCTTGAGCAGCCGCTGTCCGGTCTGCGTATCGGTGTGCCTGCCGAATTCTTCGGCGACGGTCTGGCGCCGGACGTGCGCGCCGCGATCGGAACCGCGATGGCGCAACTGGAGCGCGAAGGCGCTCAGCTGGTCGAGATTTCTCTGCCCAGAACCAGTCTGGCGATCCCGGCGTATTACGTGATCGCACCGGCCGAAGCATCCAGCAACCTGAGCCGCTTTGACGGGGTGCGCTACGGGTTTCGCGCCGAGCAGTATGGCGACCTGGTCGAAATGTACGAAAAGACCCGTGCGCAGGGATTCGGTGAAGAGGTCAAGCGTCGCATCATGGTCGGCACCTACGTGCTGTCGCATGGCTATTACGATGCCTACTATCTGCAGGCTCAGAAACTGCGGCGCCTGATTGCGCAGGACTTTCGCGCAGCCTTCGAGAAGGTTGACCTGATCGCCGGGCCGGTATCGCCGACGGTCGCCTGGAACATCGGTGAGCATTCCGACGATCCGGTGCGCGACTACCTGGCCGACATCTACACGCTGCCGGCCTCGCTGGCCGGATTGCCGGGCATGTCGCTGCCGGTCGGGTTCGGCCAGGGCGGCCGTCCGGTCGGTCTGCAGCTGATCGGCAATTATTTTGCTGAAGCCAGACTGTTGAGCGTCGCGCACAGCTTCCAGCAGACGACCGACTGGCATCTTCGTCGACCCGCGGACCAGTGATGTTCGTTGCCTGCCTGCCCGCTGACGCAATCGCTGAGCATCTGCGGCCGCGCCGCTGGCTTGCGCTGCTGTGCGTGCTGGTGTCGGTGCTGCTTGGCGCCTGCTCAACCCCCGGTGGGCCGGCTGGTACGACAGCCGCTGATGAGGGCAAATCGGCTCGCAGCCGCCCCGGGGCAGTGCCGTCCGAGTCGATCGCCGACAGGCCGATCAATCTGAACGCTGCCTGCGAGCAGACCGATGAAGCCGGATTCCGCGAGCAGGCGAGCCTGCGGGTGCAGGACAATGTCGTACAGGCAATGTCCTGGCAGCTTTGGGTCGGCCAGCGCGGCAGTTGCCGGTTCGATCAGGCCGGATTTCGACAGACCCGGCGCGCACCGCATATCGAGTTGCAGGCGCTCGATGGCAGTGGCTGCAAGCTGCTGGTCTGGCAGGAGCCTCGCCGAATCACGCTCGCGCATACGGGTTGCGAGCAACGTTGCACCCCGGGCATCTATGAGCAGGCCTGGCCGGTGATGTTCGATCCGCGCAGCGGCCGCTGCGCGAAGCTGTAAGTCAACGCAGCAGGGAAACCGAATCATGAAGTGGGAAGTCGTCATCGGTCTGGAAACGCACGCGCAACTGCAGACGCATTCCAAGATCTTTTCCGGGGCCTCGACCGCCTTTGGTGCCCTGCCCAACACACAGGCCAGTCCGGTGGATCTGGCCCTGCCCGGCGTGCTGCCGGTGATGAACCGCGCTGCAGTCGATTGCGCGATCCGTTTCGGTCTGGCGATCGGTGCGCAGGTCTCGCAGCGCTCGGTCTTTGCCCGCAAGAATTATTTCTACCCGGATCTGCCCAAGGGTTATCAGATCAGTCAGTTCGAAATTCCGGTGGTGCTGGGCGGCACGCTGGAGATCGTCTGGGATGAAGGTGGCGAGCCCCGTGAGCGCACCGTGCGACTGACCCGCGCGCACCTTGAGGAAGATGCCGGCAAGTCGCTGCATGAAGACTTTCATGGCATGACCGGCATTGACCTGAACCGCGCCGGCACGCCGTTGCGCGAGATCGTCACCGAGCCTGATATGCGCTCTGCCAAGGAAGCAGTTGCCTATGCAAAATCACTGCATGCGCTGGTGATGTGGCTTGGCATCTGCGATGGCAACATGCAGGAAGGCTCGTTCCGCTGCGATGCCAACGTGTCGGTGCGACCTGTCGGGCAGGAAGAATTCGGCACCCGCTGTGAAATCAAGAACCTGAACTCGTTCCGTTTTCTTG
>JAURMJ010000209.1 GCA_030830765.1 Quisquiliibacterium sp. | reverse complement strand
CGCGCCCCAGGCGCGTCCTTGTGCAATCGAGACGGTGCGAAGCGATGAATGCCAGAGCGCACCGAGTAATTGCTCGACACGGACGAATCGCAACAACAGGTCACCGTCCGAACTCTGGTCAAGATCCGACAGATCAAAGCCGGTACAGAAATTGCGGCCCGCACCACGCAGCACCAAGGTATGCAATTCAGCGTCGGCATTGGCTGTGTTGACCGCATCGAGCAGGGCATCGACGAGTTCCGCCGAAAGCGCATTGCCTCGATCTGCGCGGTCCATCGTGATTTCCCGAATTCCGTCCTGCGTCTGGGTCTGCAACATGAGTTTTTGTATTTCCTGAATCCAAAGAAAAGTGAGCCTGACCGGGGGCAGATCAAAATGCTTGGGAGCAGTTTGATCTCAAACAGCCTGTCAGGCGATGGCGGCACGCACCTGGGCTGAACGATCCCAGAGATTTGGCACGGTCTGTGACGAGTATCCGGATACAAACGGCTTGATCTGGCCACTGCCTGCATCAACCATATGCCTGCTGACCGCACCGATGTTTGCACCGTAGACATGAATGCTGATCGAAGGCCCGTCATCGCGTGCGCTGGCCACCACATGCCAGTCACCGAGGGTCGGCGATACTGCATCGATATCGCCCGGATTCATCAGATGCTCGACGCCGGTCGGGGTGACTTGCGCGCCATCCTGCTGGTACTCAGTACAGCGCTCGGCGCCGCGCAACTGTCCGACCAGCCCCCAGACCGTGTGATCATGAACCGGCGTGCGATGTCCGGGCCCCCAGACAAAGCTGACCACTGAGAAGCGCTCGAGTGGATCGCAATACAGCAGATACTGTCGATAGGTGTCAGTCGCAACCTGGGCAAACTCTTCAGGCAGCCAATCGTCTTTTTCGATCAGACGGGAGAGCAATTGACGACCGTCAGCAATCAGGACGGCTTCTTCGGTCGTGCGCTCGACCAGTCGGGTCATTTCAATGACGAATTCACGCAGTGGCGCAACCGAATCGGGATCCGCAGACATATACCTTTTCTCCTTCATCTGATTTTCTCAGTTCCTTACAATGGGCTGCTCAAGTTCTGGGCCATTTTCTGATGCAGCACATTGATCGCTTTCAGCGGCCGAACCATGACCTTGAAATCGATGATCCTTCCGTGCTCGTCCCAGCGAATCAGATCGATGCCGTTGATCGTGATGCCGTCCAGAACGGTCTCGAACTCGAGCATTGCATCCCGTTCATTGACCAGTTCGCGCAGGTAATGAAAGGCGTCGCCATTGAGTACTTGCATGGCGGCTGTCAGATACATCCGGGTCAGCTCGCGACCGCGCTGTGGGGTATGCACCACCGGCGAATGAAAGACCACGTCATCCGCGAGCAGGTTGTCCAGCACGGACAGATCACGTGTACGTACGATCTGATGCCAGGTGGAAATCGGGTTGGGCAGCACAGTCATGGGGGTCCGCTGTTCGCGTCGCAGCAAGGTCAGAATGCGCATTGTGCCTTCAGCGAAAATATTTCTCGACTATTGCAGTGCAACATGCGATACTCACCCTAGTTGTCTCGGCTGCCGAGCAGGCATTGATCCTGCCGGTGTCATCAATCCCACCCCCCGTCGTGCCTCGGTTGGCACGATATCTGTCGGTTGGCGTTGATGCAGTTGCGATCCGCTACCGACTGAAGCGTTTCTTCGGTCATACAGGGCTGAGTGGCCCGAACCCTTGTCGTGCATCCATGCCGGGACGCGACGCGGGCATTTGCCATTCGCCATTGCTCTCCGGAGATTATTCGCATGTCCTCAGTTACTTTTGCCGACCTCGGCATTCACGCGCCTTTTGATGTCTCGCTGGCCAGGCTCGGTATCACCGAGCCCACGCCGATCCAGCAGCAGGCTATCCCTCTGCTGCTTGAAGGGCGGGATCTCGTGGCTTCCGCTCCGACCGGGACGGGCAAGACCGCAGCATTCCTGCTGCCCGCGCTTAGCAAGATTGCTCAGTCTGAGGGCGCACGCGGCCGTGGTCCGCGCATCCTTGTTCTGACCCCCACCCGTGAGCTGGCCCAGCAGGTTGCAAAGGCCTCGCAAGGTTTCTCGCGGGGTCTGCAGCGCACCTCAACGGTCTGTGTGACCGGTGGCGAGTCCTACCTGATCCAGAACAAACTGCTTGCAGCACCGCATGAAGTCCTGATCGCCACGCCAGGGCGTCTGATGGATCAGATGAACAGCGGGCGCATCGATCTGTCGCGCGTGCAGGTGTTCGTGCTTGATGAAGCCGATCGCATGCTCGATATGGGGTTTTCGGAGGACGTCTTCGCCATCGGCGGTGCACTGCCGCGTGACCGTCAGACCGTCTGCTTCTCGGCCACGCTGTCGCGCGGCGTTCGCGAGCTGACCGGTCAGCTGATGAACAACCCCGAGTGGATCACCGTTGAACGCCAGCAGGAAGAAACCTCATCAATCGATCAGCACGTGCTGTATGTCGACAGCTTCGACCATCGTCATCGCCTGCTCGAGGCCTGTCTGGCTGACGAAGGCCTGGGTCAGGCCATTGTCTTCACGGCGACCAAGGTGCATGCCGAAGAGCTCGCAGGTCAATTGGAGGGCTCCGGACATGCTGCTGTCGCTCTGCATGGCGATCTGAACCAGCGTCAACGGACGCGTGCCCTGAATCGCCTGCGTCGCGGCGACTGTCGCGTGCTCGTGGCAACTGATGTCGCTGCCCGCGGGATTGATGTGTCCACCGTCACGCATGTGATCAACTTCAATCTGCCCAAGTTCGCCGAGGACTATGTGCACCGGATCGGACGGACCGGTCGGGCTGGCGCAAGCGGTCAGGCGCTGTCATTCGTTGGTCGCGAGGATGTGTTCACGCTGCGCAAGATCGAGCATTTCATT
>JAURMJ010000208.1 GCA_030830765.1 Quisquiliibacterium sp. | reverse complement strand
CTGCTGCTGGGTGACGCGAAGGGCTTGCTGACTTTTCAGTTCCATTTCATAGACTCTCAGAGGCGGTTCTAGGGTGTTTGCCCAGTGCGCCAAGCGCACCGGAAAGTTGTTCCAGGCTGTCCATATTGTGCACTGGCAGGTGTGCATCGACATGCGGCATGATGGCCCGTACGCCGGCCGCCTTTGGTTCGAAGCCCCGATAGCGCAGCAGCGGATTGAGCCAGAGCAGCCGATGACAGGATTTGCTCAGGCGCTCGGTTTCAAAGGCCAGTTGCTCGGTCTGCCCACGCTCCAATCCGTCGGTAACCAGCAGCACAGTCGCATTTTGCCCCAGGACGCGACGAGACCACTTCAAATTGAACTCATGCAGGCTGGCGCCAATACGGGTGCCACCGGCCCAATCCTGCGTGACGCGGGTGCAGGCCTGCAGGGCCTGATCCGGGTCGCGTTGTCGCAATGCCCGGGTCACACTGGTCAGCCGGGTGCCAAACAGAAAGGCCTGGGTCGATCGCTCCGCGTTGGCCAGTGCATGTAAAAAGAGCAGGAAGCTGCGTGAATAGCGGCTCATTGAACCGGACACATCAACCAGCGCGACCAGCGGTGTTGGTCGTGTGCCGGTTGCAAGGCGGGCGATCCGGGTGATGTCTCCGCCACGCCGCGCACTCTCAGCGGCGATCCGCCGCCAGTCCGGGCGATTGCCCTGGGCTGCCGGCCGAAGCCTGCGGGTGCGGATGCGTGGCAACTGCATCTGCCATTGCGTGATCAGGCGCTGTGCATCCCGCCATTCATCTGCGCTCATGGAGTCGAAGTCGGCCTGACGCAACAGTTCCCGGTCAGATGCGGCCTGCACGCGCTCGCGGCGCTCGCCCAGGGCGGCTAGTTCGTCGGCCCCGTGCAGCTTGGCGAATGCTTCGGCAAGCCGACGATTGCGGCTTGGTTCGAGTTCGGTGGCCTCGGACAGCGGTGCTGCCTGTGCCGGAGTGTCTGTCTGTTGCTGTGGGCCGCTCAAGGCAAACAGGTCTGGTGTCACCCAGAAGCGCTCAAAGGCTTCATCAAAAATGGCCTGTTGGTCGGCCCGGTCAAGCAGACTCGCCGCGAGTACGCATCGGAAATCTTCTCGGGATTCGAGCCCCGTAAGTTTCAATGCCTGCAGCCCCAGCATGATCCGATCGCTGCCTACCGGCAGACCTGCATCGCGTAGCAGTCGGCCAAAGCGTAGTACGTTGCCGGCAAGCCGGCCGCTATGCATCGTCGACCGCGTCCGCGCAGGTTGAGACGTCGGCGAGAATTGTTGCGGCCTGTTCGCCGCGCACGCGCTCAAGGTCGTCCTGATACTTCAGAACGACACCGAGCGTGTCATCGACCATGCTCGGATCCAGGCTGACGGCGTCCAGCGCGGCGAGTGCGCGTGACCATTCGATCGATTCGGCAACCCCTGGAAGCTTGAAAAGCTCCATTTCGCGCAGCTTCTGCACGAAGGCGACGACCTGCGAAGCCAGCGCAGCTTCGATGTCAGGAACCCGTCGACGTACGATGTCCAGCTCGCGCTGCGCATCGGGGAAACCGACCCAGTGATAGATGCAACGACGCTTGACTGCATCATGAATCTCGCGCGTGCGATTGGACGTCAGGATGACGATCGGAGGGCTGAGCGCGCGCCGGGTGCCAAGCTCTGGAATCGTGATCTGGAAATCGGAGAGCAACTCGAGCAGGAAGGCCTCGAAGGGCTCGTCGGCGCGATCGAGTTCGTCGATCAGCAACACGGGTGGACCTGCCGGATCGGGTTCGAGTGACTGCAGCAATGGCCGACGGATCAGAAATCGCTCGTCGTACAGCGATTGAACCAGGCGCTCGCGCTCGGCGGCCTGGGTGGCTTCGGCCAGCCGGATCTCGAGCAACTGTCCAGCGTAATTCCATTCGTAGGCGGCCGAGGCCAGATCCAGACCCTCGTAGCACTGCAGGCGCAGCAACTGGCGACCCAGCGCACTGGCCAGCGCTTTGGCGACCTCGGTCTTTCCGGTGCCCGGTTCGCCCTCGAGCAGTAACGGACGGCCGAGCGACAGCGCAAGGAAGACCGCAGTCGCAAGGCGGCGGTCGGGCAGGTAGTCGGCCTGCCCAAGCAGCTGTGCCGTGGCGTCGATGCCTTTCGGCAATTCAATCACGGACAGCGCTCCAGTCAGGCCAGCGAATCGGCCTGCTCGACAGCACGGCCCGCCAGGATGCTGATCAGGTGGGCGCGGTAGCCGGCACTGGCATGCAGATCGCTGCTCAACGTGCTGGCATCAATCTGCACGCCCTGGCATGCCTTTGCTGACCAGTTGGTGTTCAGGGCATTTTCCAGCGCTTCGACCCGGAAGGCGACGGCGGCAGCGCCGGTCGCTGCGACCCGAACACCGCCAGCGTCACGGGCGACGAAGACGCCAACCAGGGCAAATCGCGAAGCGGGCTGCAGGAACTTGATGTAGGCGGCACGATCAGGGATCGGGAATTCGACGGCTGTGATCAGCTCGCCAGGTTCCAGCGCGGTCTCATACAGGCCCAGCAGGAAATCCTGCGCAGCAATCTGCCGGCGATCAGTGTGTACCGTAGCCTGCAGCGCAAGAATGGCAGCCGGATAGCAGGCGGCCGGGTCATTATTGGCCAGACTGCCGCCGATCGTGCCGCGTTCGCGGATTCCTGGATCGCCGATGCCGCCGGCCAGATGCGCCAGGGCCGGGAGGGCGGCCTTGACCTCAGCTGAGGCTGCAACCGTCGCATGGGTGGTCATCCCGCCGATGCGCAGTGTGCCAGCCGAAACAGTGATCCCCGACAGGCCTTCAACCCGGGACAGATCAACCAGTGCGCTGGGCGCAGCCAGCCCCAGCTTCATGGCCGGCAGCAGCGATTGGCCACCGGCGATGGCTCGTCCATCCTCGGCCGCAGACAGGGCGGCAACAGCTTGTGCGACGGTCGTGGGTCTTTGCAATTCGAATGCGTTCATGACTATTCTCCGTGTCGCTTCGCGTCACTGTCCATCGAGACTCAGTGCACGCCAAACCCGTTCCGGGGTCAGTGGCATCTGCATCTGGATTGCCGGTTCCAGGCGGCCTGCGCGATCGAGTGCGTCGACCACCGCGTTGACCACAGCGGGCGTCGCGCCGATGGTCCCCAGCTCACCGACGCCCTTGACGCCGAGTGGGTTGGTCAGACAGGGGATCGAGTCATCCATCTCGGTGCGGAAGTTCGCCGCCGTGATGTCAGCGCGTGGCATTGCGTAGTCCAGGAAACTGGCGGTCAGACACTGGCCCGATTCCGCGTCATAGACGATCTGCTCGCACAGTGCCTGGCCGATTCCCTGCACTGCGCCGCCTTCCAGCTGGCCGCGCACGATCATCGGATTGACGACGCGCCCGACATCGTTGACTGACGAATATTCAACGACCTGGACTTCACCCGTTTGCGGGTCAACCTCGACCTCAGCAATGTGGCAGCCATTTGGCCAGGACGGTG
>JAURMJ010000207.1 GCA_030830765.1 Quisquiliibacterium sp. | reverse complement strand
CTCGTTGGCACAACGAATGTCATACCCGTAGCTGGAGGTCCCGTACGAGACGATTCGACGCCCGCCTGTCTCACGAACCTGCCCAGCCTCGAACGGCTCGATCATGCCCTGTGCCGCCATCCGGCGGATCCATTTGTCGGACTTGATGCTCATGGTCTGATACGACTGCCTGATTGGAAAGAAGAGGCGATATTAACTCGGCATCAGGGCATCCTGATGACGCTCAGCCACCGCCCCGCTGCGTATGTCGGTCAAAGTTGACGATCCAGGCACGCACCTGCTCGCGATCTGCCGGGCTGTATTCAAAACTGACATCCACGACGCGCAGCGCGACCAGTCCAAGCCTGCGAGGCTGCAGATCCTGCGCAATGATCGTGACCGGGACCCCAAAACGATGCAACTGCAGACGGCCGGCTTCGAAGTCGCCGACATCAGCTGCGAACATCTCTGTGAGCCATCGGCGCAGGTCAGCCTGCGAACAGCCCATCTGACGTTGATCTCCGAAGTCCGGCATCGGCCTGTCAGCCGCCCGCGACCGGAGGCCAGATCGCGAGCGCATCACCCTCGACCAGCAGATGCGTCGCACGGCGTTCGGGTGGGATGAAGACCCCGTTGACCAGCACGATCTGAACAAGCCGGGGGGGCAGATTAAAGCGATCGATCATTGCCTGCACCGAAGTCCCCTCGGCAATCTGCAACTCGATGATGTTCCCTTTGCGAATCTGACCGTCCACATGACTTGGCAGATAGTCGGTCAGCATCGCATACAGCTTGAAGGTCAGACGCATTACTTCGAACTTCCTCGCGAGCGTCCTTGCCAGTTCCCCTGAGCCTGGGCGCAAGCCAGGTAAGCCTCCATCAGACGGGTTGGGTCGTCCAGCAGATGCTGCTTCCAGGGGCCAAGAGGCACTGCGCGCTCAATCAGGCCGCGCATGACGCCGACATGCTCGGTCATCCCGACGCTGTTGGATCCGATCAAAGTATCGCCATCGAACTCCAGGTGCAGATAGCGAAAATTTTCTTCGTCAAGCAACTCGGTGTGGGCCCCGTCGGAAACCCCTTGCCACTGCCCGAACGAGGTTGAAATCAAACCGAGCGTATCCAGCACATTGATCTGCGTGACACCGTTGAGCACAGACTGGCCACCGCTCATATTCACCGCGGCGACATACGCCTGATCTACAGCATTGGGCTGAATCGCCGAGACAATGGTCTTGCCGCTGGCCAGATCAAACGCCTCTGCGCAGTCTCCGGCAGCGTAGATCCCTGACACCGAGGTCTGCATCTTTTCATCGACAAGAATGCCTTGCAGACATTTGATTTCGCTGCCTGCAAGAAAACCGATGTTCGGCTGCACTCCGGTCGCCTGGATCACCAGGTCGTATTCCTCGACGCGACCGTCTGAGAACCGCACCCTGACTGCATGATTCTCGCCCGAGGCAGTCCGAAAGGTTTCAGTGATCCGGTCGACGACTTTCTCGAGCAGGCTTTCCCGGGCAGCCGGCTCTTTGTGCAACGGTTCAATCGCCTCGACCCGGCTACCGGTGTAGACCGTCACACCCTTTTTCTCGCACCATTTGCGAATCAATGTCCCGGCAACCGGACCCATCATCCGAGGCACCATCCGGTCGCCCATCTCGACTACAGTCAGATCCACACCTCGGTTCGCCAGCGCCTCCATGATGATGCAGCCAATGAAGCCGGCCCCCATCTGCAGCACCTTGGCACCCGGTCTGGCCAGCTGCATGATGTTGCGGGCATCCTGCATCGTCCAGCAGGTCTGCACAAACGGGGAATCGATGCCGCTGACTGGAGGTTTGACCGGAGACGACCCGGTTGCCAGCAGGCACGTGTCGAAGTCGATCTTCTGGCCGTCATCAAGCACCACCTGCCGCGGTGACGTGGACACTGAGACGACTTTACCGGTCACACGACGTAACTTCAGTGCGTCCCAGTGGTCGGCATCTTTGCGCAGCCAGGTACCACGCTCGTCGATATTGTCAATGAGCAGGTAGGGAATCGCCATCCGGGAGTACGGCTCCTCAGACTCATCGCCGATCAGGATGATTTCGTCGTCAGCACGACGTTTGCGGATGGTCTCGGCCGCCGTCACGCCAGCGGGGCCATTGCCGATAATCACATGTTTCATGGTCGTTCGATCCAGGTTGAATTGGAAAGATCGGGTCAGCGGTGATCCGACTGCGTTGCCGACAATCCTCGCTGCTCACAAGCAAAAAGAGGCAGCAGTCGCCGCCTCCTCGTACCTTGGGCTCAACCCGGTCAGGGGGTTGCCGCCCTGGTCATCGCGATCAGAGCAAGACAAGCGACGAACTGCAGGTCCGTCGCTTGCCCGCACTGAATGCTCAGAGCCCCAGCCGGCTGCGGGTTTCCGCAGTCAGTTGGCCTTCAGCGTCCCAGCCGCGAGCCTGGTAATACTCCGGAAGCATCTTGTCGATACCCGAGACAATTCCCTTGGCTGGGCCGGTTTTCACCGCTTCGTTCTTCAGGCGCGGCGGCAGATCATCATCCTTGCGGGTGAAGCCTGCCTTGTTGTTGAAGTCGCGCTCCATATTCCAGATGCGCTCGCCGATCAGGTTCAGATTGTCCAGCGTGAACTCTTCGCCACAGGCGGCAGCCACCTGCGGTGCCAGGTCAGCCACCGTCCAGCAGAAGGTGGTGAACAGGCAAAGACCGGATGAATCATAGGCGGCAGTCGCGTCCTGGAAGGCCTTGACCAACTCGGGTTTGCCTTCGGTCGTCAGCGGATCGGTTTTGACCGGAATGCCGAAGACTTCAGACGACACGGTGTACCCGCGCAGGTGGCATGCCCCCCGGTTGGAGGTCGCGTAAGTCAGGCCCATGCCCTGCAGACCGCGACCGTCGTAGGCCGGGAACTCCTGGCCCTTGACCGACATCGACAGCTCAGGACGACCATACTTGGCGCACAGTCGCTTCGAACCGAGGCCGATCTCCTTGCCGAAACCTTCGCCCCGTGCGGTCAACTCGGCAAGTTTGCAAAGCATCTCGGCCGAACCGAAGCTCAGATCCAGTCCGCCGGTCTGCTCCTTGGTGATCAGGCCCAGGTCGTAGAGCTCCATCGCAGCGCCAACCGTCGCGCCGAAAGAGATCGGATCGAAGCCGTCTTCATTGCAGACCATGTTGGCAAACTGCAGTGCGTCCAGATCACCGACCCCTGGCGCAGCGCCCAGAGCCCAGGCCGCCTCGTACTCGAGACCACCGGACGCGCCCCAGTACTCCGGCTTATTGACCACCGAAAAATGGGTCTCGTCGACTTTGGAGATCCGCCCACAGGCGATCGTGCAACCGAAGCAGGCCTGATTGGTCACCAGGTGCGCCTTGCCGTCGGACTCACGCTTCTCGAGCATCGCCTCGGCGCCGATCTTGTTGGCGTCCTCAAACTGGGAATCGCGGTGATTGCGGGTGGGCAGCGCACCGGATTCATTGATCACGTTCATCAGGACCTGAGTACCGTAAGTGGGCAGCCCCTGACCGGTCACCGGGTGATCATGCAGCAGCTGCTTCTTTTCCTTGACAACGCGCATGAATTCCTTGGGGTTGTGAATATTGCCCACCCCCTTGGTGCCTCGCACTGCGATCGCCTTCAGGTTCTTCGAACCGGCCACTGCACCAACACCGGAACGCCCGGCAGCTCGGTGCAGATCGTTGACGATAGCAGCGTAAAAGACCTGGTTCTCACCAGCACGGCCGATTGAACTGATGCGGGTCAGCGGATCCTGGGAATCCTTCTTGAGGATTTCCTCGGTCTGCCAGGTCGTCTTGCCCCACAGGTGCGAGGCATCACGCAATTCGGCCTGGTCATTGACGATCGACAGATAAACCGGCTTTTCGGATTTACCCTCGATGATCAGCATGTCCCAGCCGGCCATTTTCAGCTCGGCGCCCCAGTAGCCACCCGAGTTGGAACAGGCAATTGCCCCGGTGAGCGGCCCCTTGGTGATCACCGAATACCGTCCACCCGTGGAAGCCATCGTGCCGGTCAACGGCCCGGTGGCCCAGATCAACTTGTTGTCGACCGACAGAGGGTCAGTCTTGGGATCGACTTCCTCGACAAAATATTTGGTTGCCAGACCACGCTGACCCAGGTATTGCCTGGCCCAGTCCATGCGCAGCGGTTCGGAGGTGCAGGTCCCCTTGCTCAGGTTGACGCGCAGAATCTTTCCAGCCCATGACATGTCTTGTCCTCCTGATCAGGTCGATGACTGCTGGTTACCCAGCTTGTCAGCCCATTGCTTCATCCGGTCCAGACCGGTCCAGTTTGCGTCCACATAGGTGATCGCGCCCGTCGGGCACGCATCGGCACAGGCCGGCTCGCCACCGCACAGGTCACATTTCTGAACCTTGCCGGTTTCCTGGACGTAGTTCACGGTGCCGAAGGGGCAGGAAATCGTGCAGACCTTGCAACCGACGCAGACATCATCCAGAACCACCTTGGCACCCGTGACCGCGTCCAACTTGATCGCTTCAACCGGACAGGCATGCAGACACCAGGCCTCGTCGCATTGGGTGCAGGTATAGGGCACCTTGCGGCCGGTCTGATGAAAATCAAACACTTTGATTCGCGACTTGGCCGGCACGAAAGCACCGTAGTTTTCGTAACTGCAGGCCATTTCGCACTGCAGGCAGCCGGTGCACTTGTCCGGGTTGATGTGCAGAGATTTCTGCATGACTCCTCCAACTGAGTGGATCGGGGGCTTAGAACCAACAATCTCAAATCGACTGTTTTCCTGGGCCGCCGGCCGGTTTGGGCTGAGCACAGATGGGACAAGGCGAGCCGAGTTACGCCGCTTGTACGCCGCCTGCCTGTGCGACAACCTGAATGGCCGGGCTATGCAAGCGTGAGCATACCCTCGAAAGGATCTTTGTGCACCACCCCGGAGCGGGACTTGAGTTTTTCTTTGAAATCCCGACGCCAGCGTCTCAGGAACTCCTGGGCTCTTCATCCCTGCGTCCGGGCGCAGCAGCCACGCCGAAAAGGCGACGACCGGACACGGTGTGGCCCTGCTCAACCTGCACATCAAAGGTCTGCGACAGCGTCGCCGAAGTCAGCACATCACTGGCAGCGCCGAGCAAAGGGTGCTGCCCGGGGGCCAGCAGCAGCACACTGCTGGCGGCGACCAGCGCATGGTTCGGATCATGAGTGGAGTAGACGATGGCGAGACCGTCCCGCACGAGTTCGTTCAGTAACGCCAGCACGCGAGACTGGTTCGCCAGATCCAGACTGGCTGCCGGTTCGTCCAGGAAAATCGCTGCAGAGCCCTGCGCCAGCGCTCTGGCGATTGCTGCCAATTGCTGCTCTCCGCCTGACAAGTGGGAGAGCGGGCGCATCCGAAAGGCATTGAGCCCAAGCCGCTCCAGAGCCTCGTGAACTTTCTGATCGTCCTGGACCGACGGCGCCTGCAGCGCACCTCGCGGACCGAGCCGGCCCATCATCACGTAATCATGCACAGTGAAGTCGAACGCGGCTCCAGGGGACTGCGGCACGTAAGACACCAGCCTGGCGAGCTGATTGGGCGGAAGATCACGAACCGGCCTGCCCTGCCAAAGAACGACCCCATCCACCGCTGGCAGCAGCCCGAGCATTGTCCGAAAAAGCGTTGTCTTGCCAGCGCCGTTCGGCCCGAGCAAAACGAGTAACTCGCCAGCCGAAAGCACCAGGTCAACCGGTGCGCTCAGGGCCCGTCCAGCGGCGCCGAAACACAAGCCCTCCAGACGCAGCAGGGCGTCGGCGGCGGACTGCCGGTGAATCGGTACGGAGCGCTCAGCCATTGCGGTTACGAGCCATCAGCAAAAACAAGGCCGGCGCACCGATCAGTGCGGTCAGCACCCCAGGCGCAATCTCGAAACTGCCCAGACTGCGGCCCAACGTATCGATCAGCACCATCAACAAGGCGCCGAGCAGCATCGCCACCGGCAACACGCGCGCAACCGAAACTCCCACCAGTAAGCGGGCCGCATGCGGCACGATCAGACCGACCCAGCCGACCGTCCCGGCGACTGCGACCGAGGCGGCGGTGGCCAGTGTCGCTCCCAGCACCAAGACAACCCGCAGGCGAACAATCCGCACTCCCAGCGAGCGCGCTTCGTCATCGGAAAGCGCCAGTGCATCAGCCTGCCAGCGCAGGGCCATCAACGGCACGAACGCGAGCACCAGGCAGCTTGCCAGAACGATCAACTCGCGCGCGCTGACTGACGTGAAACTGCCGAGCAACCAAAACGTCATCGCGGGCAGCTGGGTCAGCGGGTCAGCAAACAGCTTGACCAGGGACACCAATGCCCCCAGGAGACTGCCGATCGCAAACCCTGCGAGGACCAGGCTGAGCATGCCATCCCGCAAGACCAGTCGCGTGCCGATCAGCCAGACCATCGCCACGGCAACCAATCCACCCAGAAAAGCCGCGAGCTGGATGCCGAACAAGGCCCAGCCGGACAAAATGCCCAGGACCGCACCCAGCGCTGCGCCGGCAGAGACGCCGAGCAGATCAGGT
>JAURMJ010000206.1 GCA_030830765.1 Quisquiliibacterium sp. | reverse complement strand
GCCATGAAACCGGTTGCCATTGCACTGGACTTGGCGATGGAAGCTGCGGCAATCGCGGCCAGTGCAACGGGCGGCGTGATGAACGAGACAATGCCCCAGTAGAAGATGTACAGATGCGAGGCCATCGGATCCATTCCGATCTTGACCAGTGCCGGTGCCAGCACGATCGCCAGGAAGATGTAGCAGGCGGACGCCGTCATCCCCATGCCCAGAATGAAGCTTGTCAGCGCCCCGGTGGCCAGCAGCAGATAGACATTGCCGCCCGCATACTGCACAAGCTCGCGCGAAAACGAGTTGGCGACTCCAGTGACCGACAGCGCCCCGACAATCAGTCCGATCCCTGCAACCAGCCCAAGGATCTGGGCCACGCCCTGGCCTGCATCCACGAGCAGATTCAGAATCCAGCGTGGCCGAAGTGCTGCACGACCCGTCTGCAGCCCAGAAACCACCAGCAGGAAGAGCGATACATAAAACGGTGCCTCGTCGGCGATCCGGTAGACGATCAGCAACCAGGTCAGCGCCGCAATCGACAGCAGATAGAACCATCCCCGACGCAGCACCGGACCGAGCGGGGGAATCTGGTCAGGTGCAAGCCCTTGCAGTCCGTTGCGGGCCGCGTACAGATCGGTCTGCACGAACAGAGCCAGGTAATAAAGAAGGGCCGGCAGGAAAGCGGCAATGATCACTTCTGAATAAGGGACGTTCAGGAAGGTCGCCATGATGAAGGCCGCAGCGCCCATGATCGGCGGCATCAGTGCGCCGCCGGTCGAAGCACAGGCCTCAATCGCGCCCGCGTAGGTCGGCGAATAGCCACATCGCTTCATCGCCGGGATCGTCATCGTCCCGGTGGTCAGTACGTTCGATGTCGCGCTGCCGGACAACATGCCAAAGAAACCCGAGGAAATGATTGCCACCTTGGCGGGTCCGCCGCGACTTTTCCCCATCAGTGCCGAGGCGAATTCCATGAAGAACGCACCCCCGCCAGCCCCGGCCAGAATCACGCCGAACACGAGGAAGCCGATCAATGTGTCGGAGATCACCTGAACGGGAATGCCGATGATGCTCTCAAGCCCATAGACGTATTCGGTCACCGTCTGCGCCGGCGTCAGCGCCACCCCCCAGAGGAAACCGGGCATGTAATCGGCGTACAGCGGATAGGCCGCGAAGATCGCGCAGAAGATCAGCAGTACAAGCTCGCCGGTGCGGCGCAGCCCTTCGAGCACCAGTACCACGTAGAGGCCGGCGATCCAGGCTGCGTAAGCAGGCGCAGCCATGTTCCAACCTTCATCGATGATGGTCTGCGCATTCCAGGCAAGCCAGCCGGACAGCGACAAAAATGCGACCCCGAGCAGCCAGTCATACCAGCGCGTCCGCTTGGCATCGGCCTTACGCGCCGGAAACGCGAGATAACCGATCGCGCCGAAAACACCGATCATCAGATAGTAATAGGCCGTGCTGACCGGTCTAAAGCCGGCAATGCCCAGGTTGAAGATCTGATTGACCGAAAGCAGCAGGCCAAGTACCGAGAGGATGGCCGTTGCGTTGTAGGCAGCGCCAGTCAGCCGGGCGGAGCGATTTTCCGGATTGTCGGGAATAGCCGGTACTTCGGCCTCGACCTTGCTTGATGCGGTCATGCGCTTCTCGAAAAAAACGGCGCCGCGCCAGTGCGCGAGCGCCGGTCAGGTCAGATTGGAATCAGAGCGAGCTGAGCACGCTGGCGCGTTTTTCCAACCACGCCTTCGTAAACGCTTCCTTCTCTGAAGGGACCGAACCACCCTTGAACGCAGTCCAGGCCTTGCGCAGTGCATTGCTGCGGGCCACGGCGCGGGCCTGCCAGGCATTGGTTTCGGCAGTCCAGTAGCCGGCTTCCTTCAGGTAGCGGACGGCACCGTCATGGAAAGGTGCATCCATCGGACCGGTCCCGGCCGCCTTCGGCTCCCAGCGTTTCATGATCGCCTTGGCATCCTTGTAGGCCGGGAAGCTCTCGGCAATCGCCTTGGTGACCGCATAAACCTCTTTTTCGTCAGTGCTGCCCAGCGTCGTGATCATCGGGTAGCGATAACCCATGACCCAGGCCGGATTTTCGGCAGTCAGCCCGGCGCCAATCGTTTCCCTGAAGGGCGACACGAAGGGCACGGCCTTTTGAGCACGCTCCCAGCCGGCCTTGTTGGACGGATCAAGCTGCACCCAACTGATGCCGTTGGGGCTGGCCTCGAGTTCGCGCAGCTTGGCTGCCTGCGGTGCGGCGCCGGCAGCATCAGCCTTGCCGGTGACCAGCGCAGCCAGCGTCGCGCCATAGCTGGGGAACTCGACCAGTTCAACATCTTTCCAGGTCAGACCGGCGAACGCCAGGATCGGCTCAAGCTTGATCATCACCGAACTGTTGGCCTTGGCGACTGCGATCCGCTTGCCCTTGAGGTCTTCCGGTTTGGTAATGCCGCTGACCTTGGTGGCTGCGATCGAGAAGGAACTTCCACGTCCCATCAGGACGCGCAGATCCTGCGGACCCCAGTCAGGCGTTGCATATTCGTAGAGACCCTCAACCGCGAAATACAGCTCATTGGCAAGCCAACCGTAATTGGCACGCTTTTGGACGACCGGCAGCACACGCCCGATCGAGGTGCCCGAGTTCTGCAACCGCACCCGCGTGCCATGGGCCTTGCCCAGCGCATCGGCAATTGCGGACGCCTCGACGTAGCCGGTCGAGCCCACGTCATAAGTGCTCCAAACCATCGTATCGGGCAGTCCTGCCAGTGCTGCCTGCGCCATCGAGGGCAAAGCGGTTCCGGCTGCGACTGCACCGGAGGCTGCGAGAAACTCGCGTCGATTGGTGAACATGCTGGTCTCCTTGATTTTGTATTGTCTTCATTGTCTGCACAGGAAACGGCCGAATCGCCGGCAATCCTTTCCTGTCACGCGGCCTATGGTACCGAAAACTGCCCCAGCTTCCGATGTTTTTGGCTCTTGGCCCTCCGTATCCTGGAATCGCCCTCAACAGGACCTTCAGCGCAGCTCGGCACACTCTCCCAAGTCTTGGCTGCCTACTCGGCGCGCAAGGCTTCGGCCGGCATCATCCGGGCTGCGACACTCGCCGGATAAAGACCGAAGAACAAGCCGGTCGCAGCACTGGCGATCAAAGCGGCCAACCCAGCCTGCAGCGACACAATGCTGTCCAGACCGAATCGCGCTGCAGCAACCCAGGCCGCGCCGACCCCAAGCAGCAGACCGCAGGCACCACCCGCGATACAGACTGCAAGCGCTTCAAATAGAAACTGCGCAAGAATGTCCCGCCCTCGGGCACCGACTGCCATGCGCAGACCGATCTCACGGGTGCGTTCTGTGACTGTCACAAGCATGATGTTCATGATGCCAATGCCGCCAACCAGCAGACTGACCGATGCGATCGTCGCCAGCAGCCCACGCATCGCCTGCGCGGCCTCCTGCTCGGTGTCATAGATCGAATCCTGGCGTCGCACCGTGAAATCGTCCTCGCCGCCCAGCGCAATGCGATGCCGCGTGCGCAGCAGTTCACGAACATCCGATTCAGCCTGTGCGATCTGCTGCTCGCTGTGCGCCTCCACCATGATCCGCCAAACCCGGTTCGGAAATGCGCTGGCGTAAAGGTCGCGTCGCGCCGTCGTAATTGGGACGAACACGACATCGTCAAAGTCGCGCCCCTCCAGGGACTCCCCTTTACGCGAAAGCGTTGCAACGACGGTGAACGACACGTTGCGGATCCGGATCGTGCGCCCAAGCGGGTCTTCGTCCAGGAACAACCGCTCCGCCACCGTCGCACCAATGACCGCCTTGCGGGCACCTCGACGGACGTCCTCCTCGGCGAACAGCTGTCCAGCCTGCGGCTCCCAGTCCCTGACCGAGAAAAAACCGGGCGTCGTCCCCTGCACGGGGGCCAGCCAGTTCTGGGCTCCGTATACAAGCTGCGCGGTTCCGTATGCAATGGGCGCAACTGCGCGTACCGACTCGAGCCCGGCGATTGCACGCGCATCGGCAATCGACAGCGATGGCGCGGTACCGGAGGCCTGCCGCACTCCGCCTGAGGTACTGGCCCCGGTGGCAACGACCAGCACATTGCTTCCCAGTGAACGCATCACCTGCCGGACACGCTCCTGCGAACCCTGACCGACCGCGAGCATGACAACGACTGAAGCGACGCCCACGACAATACCGAGCATGGCCAACGCGGTGCGCAGAGGGTGTCGCGAGAGTGCCTTCCAGGCCTCGGAGCCAAGCCGTAAGGTCACAGGTTCCCCGCCTTCAGAACAGACGCAGGCGGAAACTGCCGCCGCCCTGCGAACCCGCCGCCCTGATCAGTTCAGCAACCGCGACCCGATCGCCAGCCTTGACCTGTCCTTCATCGAAGACCTCAGTCATCGTGCCGTCACTGACCCCGACAGTCACCGGTATCCGAACCAGTTCCTGCTGATCGCCCGATTCGCTGACGACATGCAGCACGGCGCGGCGCCCTCCTGCAGGCAGACCACTCGATGGCTGCCCGCCACCAGATGATGACTGCCCAGCCTCACGCGGCAGGGTCCGAATCGACTGCGGGTCAGAGGGGCGAAATCTCAAGGCCAGGTTCGGCACACGCAGCACATCGGTCTTTCCGGCCACATGAATTCGCACGGCCGCAGTCATGCCAGGCAACAGCACTCCCTGCTCGTTGCGGGTTGCCAGAACGACGTTGTAGGTCACAACGTTCTGCTCGATTTTCGGATTCAGACGGATCTGCTTGACCTGCCCCTCAAAGCTGCGCTCTCCGAGTGCATCGACCCGAAAGGTCGCGCGCTGCCCCTGCCTGAGGACACCGACATCAGCCTCGGCCACATTGGTGTCGATCTGCATGTCACGCAGATCACCGGCGATCAGAAACAGTGTCGGCGTCTGAAAGCTGGCAGCCACTGTCTGACCGACATCGACGCTGCGCGCAATCACGACGCCATCAATCGGCGACCGGATCTCGGTATAACCCAGGCTGGTCCGCTCGCGGCTGAGCTGAGCCTCGATCGAGCGGATCCGGGCCAGCAAGGATTCGATCGCCTGCCGGTCATCATCAAGCTGAGCTCCCGACATGAAGCCTCGGGCCACCAGTTCCTCGGTGCGCGCCAGCTTGCGACGGGCCAGGCGCAATTGCGTCTGCACCTCGTTGCGGTTGGCCTCAAGCTGCGCGATCTGCGCCTCAATCAACGAAGGGTCGATCCGCGCCAGCAACTGTCCGCGCGTCACAGGCTGATTGAAATCGCTGTGCACTGAGCGGATCGTGCCGGAGATCTGCGTACCGACATTGACCAGCGTGACCGGATTCAGCGTACCGCTGGCCGAGACGGCCTGCTCAAGCGGACCGCGCCCGAGTTCGACCAGGCGGTAACGCAGCGACAGCGGCACAGGCCGCTGCGGCTCCGGGGTGAAAAGCCACCAGGCTGCAGCGCCCAGGGCCAGCCCGAGCAACAGAAACAAACCAACACGACGGTTCAGCAAGATGTAAACCTAATGGCGGGATCTTTTCCCGGGTGGCTAGAACACTACCGTAATCGCCGGGCTGGCGCTGCTGAGCGATTTCCGGAAGCGATCGGTCGTCGGTCAGCTCAGACCACTGATCCGCCCATCCGGATCCACATCGATCCGGTTCGCCGCCGGCTCTGCGGGCAAGCCAGGCATCGTCATCACCTCACCGCAGATCATCACAACGAAGCCGGCACCGGCCGCCAGACGTACCTCGCGCACATCCAGGCTGTGCCCACTGGGGGCACCTCGCAGCGCAGGGTCAGTCGAAAACGAGTAGGGCGTTTTTGCGATGCAGACAGGAAAATGCCCAAAACCAAGCTTCTGAAGTTCGGCGATCGAGGTAAGCGCCGCATTCGAAAATTGCAGGTCGCTGGCGCCGTACACACGCTCGGCAATCGCCCAGGTCTTGTCCCGCAGACTTGCTTCGTCGGGATAGGCGAAATGCAGCGGTCGCTCAGACTGTCCGCACAGCTCGATGACTGCGCGAGCCAGCTCTTCGGCGCCAGCGCCGCCGTGAGCCCAATGATCCGCAACGGCGAATTTCGCGCCCAACGACTCGACTCGCTCGGCAACCAAAGTAATTTCCTCTTCACTGTCTGTGTGAAAACGATTCAGTGCAACCACACAACGCAGGCCGAACACCTGCTGCACGATCCCAAGGTGCCTCTCGAGATTGGCCATGCCCGATCCGAGCGCCTGAAGATCAGGCTGATCAAGTTCAGACCGGGCAACGCCGCCGTGAAACTTCAACGCACGCAGCGTGGCGACCAAAACGACAACATCCGGGCGTAAACCTGCGCTGCGGCATTTGATGTTGAAGAATTT
>JAURMJ010000205.1 GCA_030830765.1 Quisquiliibacterium sp. | reverse complement strand
GGGTGCTGCGGATGGATTCAAAGCGCGGCTCAATGTCCGCAATCAGGCGGTCGTAGTAATCAGCAAGGACCGCATCGAACAGGTCGCGCTTGTTCTTGAAGTAGGTGTAGATCGTGCCATCAACACAGCCTGCCAGCGCCGCGATCTCACTGATCGAGGCCGACTCGAATGGCTTGGCTGTGAAGACCGCATGGGCGGCCGCCAGGATTTCATTCCTGCGCACCGCTTTGCGTCGCCTGGCCGGGGTTGACGTCACGATGGTCAATGCACAAGGCTCCGTTTACATTCCCGGCTCGCGTCACGCAGTGCGCATATAGCCGAGGTCGCTGCATTTAATGAGGGAAATTCATTAACGGTAATGAATACAGTCCTCTTCGTACTCAAAATTCGACTAGCGAAACCCAATGTTGCAATGCAACTTGACCGATTGATTCATTAGATCAGATTATTGAACGCCCTTCAATAACCTGGTCATGTCACGATGAGCCTTTCGCAAGACCGCTATCGATCCATCTTCCGGCCCGGACTTTTCGAGGGACGCAGTGTTGTCGTCACTGGCGGCGGGTCCGGCATCGGACGCTGCACCGCACATGAACTGGCTGCTCTGGGTGCCCGCGTCGCGCTGATTGGCCGCACCCGGGAAAAGCTTGAGAACGTCGCGCGCGAGATCGGTCAGATCGGCGGTTCAGCCACGATACATCCGCTGGATATCCGCGACGAGGAGGCAGTCAAAGCGGGTGTCGATGCCATCCTCACCGAGCATGGCCGCATCGATGGTCTGGTCAACAATGCGGGCGGACAGTTCCCTGCTCCCTTGGAAAAAATCTCGCTGCGCGGCTGGGAAGCGGTCGTTCGCAACAACCTGACCGGCGGCTTTCTGATGTCCCGAGAAATCTATACGCGCTGGATGCAGCAGCATGGCGGCTCCATCGTGAATATCATCGCCGACATGTGGGGGGGTATGCCCACGATGGGGCACTCTGGCGCGGCCCGCGCCGGCATGCTGAACTTCACCGAAACGGCTGCCTGTGAATGGGGTCCGCAGGGGGTGCGGGTCAATGCGGTCGCGCCGGGTTGGATCGCTTCAAGCGGACTGGACACCTATGACGAAGCGATGCAGGCCGATCTGCGCCGCCTGCACGGGGTCGTCCCCATCCGACGTTTCGGCACCGAATCCGAAGTCTCAGCCGCCATCGTCTACCTGCTCTCTGAGGCCGCGAACTTCATTACCGGTAGTTGCATCCGCATTGATGGTGGCGTCCCCAACGCCCGCCACACCTGGAAGACCGGTTCGCCGGCTCAGCGCAGTGCAGCAATCGAGGCCTTTGACGGCTTTCATCTGGCCAGCCGTCCGCGAGCGCTCGACGGCCTGTAAGGACTGACGATATGCCTCGCATTGAATCCCTGATTGACCCTGATAGCAGTGACTTTGCAGCGCGTCGAGCAGCCATGCTGGAGCGCATCACGCAGTTGCGCGAACTCGAGGCCCGATCCGCCGCCGCTTCCGCCCGGGCAAAGCCACTTTTCGATAAGCGCGGACAACTGCTGCCGCGAGAGCGTGTCGCCCGCCTGCTCGATGCCGGAGCCCCCTGGCTTGAATTGTCCACTCTTGCTGGGTATGGCCTGGATGGCCGCCCACCCGAGCAGAGCATTCCGGGGGGCGGCGTGATCGTCGGGATCGGCTATGTTGGTGGCGTGCGCTGCGTGGTCAATGCCAGCGACTCCGGCATCGATGCCGGCGCAATCCAGCACATGGGCCGCGAGAAAATCCTGCGCGGCCAGCAGATCGCGCTTGAAAACCGTATGCCCTATGTGCAGCTGATCGAATCGGCCGGTGCCAATCTACTCAAGTACCGCGTTGAGGGCTTCGTTGAAGGCGGGCGCATCTTTTACAACCTGGCCAGGCTGTCCGCAGCCGGTCTGCCGGTCATCGCCGTCGTTCATGGTTCATCGACTGCCGGCGGCGCCTATATGCCTGGCCTGTCCGATTACGTCATCATGGTGCGCGGTCGGGCAAAAGCTTTTCTCGCGGGTCCGCCGCTGCTCAAGGCTGCGACTGGGGAAGTGGCAACCGATGAGGAACTCGGCGGCGCCGAGATGCATACATCAGTCTCTGGCCTCGGTGAGTACCTGGCCGAAGACGATGCCGATGGCGTACGCTTGGCGCGCGAGGTGTTGTCGCGGCTCGGCTGGCAGCGGGCCTTGCAGGTTGGGCCGAGCAGCGCGGATCCGCAGGCGAGCTCTTTCTGCCAGACAGGCGCAGTCCGTTCAGCGCCTGGCAAGACACTCGCCACACATCGTTCAGTTGCCCGCTCCCTTGATCATCACGCCGCAGAGCCGCTGTACCCGACCGACGAACTGGCTGGCGTCGTACCTCTGGATTTCCGGCAACCGATCGACATGCGCGAGATCATCGCAAGGTTGGTCGATGGTTCAGACTTTCTTGAGTTTGGCACCGACTTCGGCCCGCAGACCCTGTGTGGTCATGCTGCCATCTACGGCATGCCGGTCGGCATCATCACCAACAATGGGCCAATTGATCCGGCAGGCAGCAACAAAGCGACACATTTCATCCAGGCCTGCTGTCAGAGCGGCACGCCACTGCTCTATCTGCAGAACACCACCGGCTACATCGTCGGCAAGGCCAGTGAGCAGATGGGCATGATCAAGCATGGCTCAAGATGATTTCGGGGGGCAACAATGGCACCCTGGCCTCGGACACGATTCAATGCGGGGCAACCTTCGGGGCCGGCCACTTCGGCATGGGCGGGCGCCGCCTCGGGC
>JAURMJ010000204.1 GCA_030830765.1 Quisquiliibacterium sp. | reverse complement strand
CCGATGTCACCCCGGTTCCGCATAACGGTTGCCGCCCGCGCAAGCGCCGTCGCGTTTGATTTCGCGCCCTGTGGGGCGCAGTGACCCATTTCAAACGGTTCGTCATGACACTGGGTCGGGGCGGGCCGAAAAAGGTTTAAGGAAAGCAATATGCTTCAGAAGAACTGGACCGAATTGATCAAGCCGAACAAGCTCGATATCGCGGGCGGATTGAATCCGGCGCGTCAGGCAACTGTTGTTGCAGAACCGCTGGAGCGTGGTTTCGGACTGACCCTCGGAAATGCGCTGCGTCGTATTCTTCTGTCGTCCCTTCAGGGCGCGGCAGTGACCTCGATCCAGATCGAGGGTGTCCTGCATGAGTTCTCGTCCATTCCCGGCGTTCGGGAAGACATCACGGATGTGGTGTTGAACGTGAAGGGCATGGCGTTGCTTATGCACAGCGAAGGCCCCAAGCGTATGACGCTTACTGCGACCGGTCCGGGCGAAGTAACGGCCAGTCAGATCGACACCGGTTCGGATATCGAGATCATGGATCCCGATCACGTTCTCATGACGCTCGACCAGGGCGCGCGCGTCGTGATGGAGCTGATGGTCGAGTCCGGCAAGGGCTATGTGCCGGCCGCGCAAAACCGTGCTGCCGATGCTCCGATCGGATTGATCCCTGTTGATGCGCTGTTCTCGCCGGTTCACAAGGTTTCCTATCATGTCGGCAACGCACGCGTGGGCGAGCGGACCGATCTTGACAAGCTGACCCTTGAACTTGAGACCAATGGCGCGATGACGCCGGAAGATGCTGTCGCCCTGGCCGCACGCATCCTGCAGGATCAGCTTCAGCTCTTCGTCAACTTCGATGAACCGAAGGCGCCTCAGCCCGTTGAGGAAATCGACGACGAACTCGAATTCAACCGTAACCTTCTGCGCAAGGTTGATGAGTTGGAACTGTCTGTCCGTTCGGCCAATTGCCTCAAGAATGACAACATCGTCTATATCGGTGATCTGGTTCAGAAGACCGAAGCAGAGATGCTTCGAACCCCGAACTTCGGTCGCAAATCCTTGAACGAGATCAAGGAAGTCCTGGCACAGATGGGTCTGCATCTCGGAATGGAAATTCCCGCCTGGCCGCCGGAAAATATTGAAGATTTGGCAAAGCGCCTCGAAGAGCCGTTCTAACGGTTCGGAAATTTAGGAGTAGGTACAATGCGACACCGTAAAGGTCCGCGGAAACTTAATCGCACGAGCAGTCACCGCAAGGCGATGTTCGCGAATATGGCTACAGCACTGGTCAAGCACGAGCAGATCGTCACGACCCTGCCCAAGGCCAAGGAATTGCGCAGTGTGGTGGACAAGCTCGTCACGCTCGGCAAGCGGGGCGACCTGCATGCGCGCCGTCAGGCTCTGACGACGATCAAGGATCGCGCTCTGGTGGAGAAGCTTTTCTCGACCTTGGCGGAGCGTTATGCCGAGCGTCCTGGGGGATACACGCGTGTTCTCAAGGCCGGCTTCCGCTATGGCGATTCGGCTCCCATGGCGATCATCGAACTTGTTGATCGTGATGAAGATGCCAAGGGGCAGGATTCCGGTCCGGTCCAGATCGACGAAGAAGAATTCGAAGAGGTTGCAGCCTAGCGCGCAACTTTTTGATAAACGTATAGAGGCCGCTCCCTGGAGCGGCCTTTTTCGTCTCTGCAGTGGAACTCCCTGCAAACCGGACTAATATCAGGCCCATGAGAGTGATCTTGAGACTCACGGTTTTGTTCCTTCTGGCATCCCTGTTGGGTGTTGTCGGCGGTTCGGACGTCACTGCGCAACGCGCAGTACCGGAAGCGCGCGAGCAGGTAATGTTGTCGTTTGCACCGCTTGTGAAGCAAGCCGCCCCTGCGGTTGTGAATATTTTTACCCGGAAGGCCGTTCAGCAACGCGGGCCGTCTTCACCGTTGTTCAACGATCCGTTTTTTCGCCGGTTTTTCGGTGATTCCTTTGATCGTGTTCAGCCGCGCGAACGGTTGGAAAATTCGCTGGGTTCGGGGGTGATTGTCCGCCCCGACGGACTGATCGTGACCAATTTTCATGTGATCGAGGGTGCCGACACCATCCGAATTGTGCTCGCAGACCGTCGGGAGTTCGATGCCGAAATCCTGCGGGAAGACCAACAGACGGATTTGGCGATCCTGAAGGTCGATACGGGCGGTGAGACGCTGCCGCATATCGAACTCGGGGATAGCGACAAGGTGGAGGTCGGAGATCTGGTGCTCGCGATCGGCAATCCCTTCGGCGTGGGACAGACGGTAACGAGCGGGATTGTCTCGGGCCTGGCGCGCACAAAAGTCGGAATTTCGGATTTCAACTTCTTCATCCAGACCGATGCCGCGATCAATCCGGGCAATTCCGGCGGCGCGCTGTTGCGCATGGATGGAACCCTGGCTGGGATCAATACCGCGATTTTCTCGCGCAGCGGCGGCAGTCAGGGTATCGGCTTTGCCGTGCCTTCAAACATGGTGCGTACTGTCAT
>JAURMJ010000203.1 GCA_030830765.1 Quisquiliibacterium sp. | reverse complement strand
CGATGACAACAACCGGCAGACGCACCTGCATGTTGGCGATCGAGTCGGTCTTGGCAGCGCCGGTCAGTTGCAGCGCCATCAGAAAGTCGCTGGCCGTGCGCACGCCGCGCGCCAGGCCGTTTGGAATGTCCAGCGTGGTCGGTCGGCCTGCGCCCATGGCCAGTGCGATGTGGTCAAAGCCCATCGCAAACGCATCGTCGACACTGAGCGTGCTGCCTAGGCGCACGCCACCGTGCATGGCAAAGGCGTCACGGCGTTCAAGCAGCAGCCGGATCACTTTCAGGAAGTTCTTGTTCCAGCGCACTGTGATGCCGTACTCGGCGACGCCGCCGAAGCCGGCCATTACCCGATCATCAAGCGGCTCGAACAGTGTGTCGACATCCTCGATGGGCTCGAAGGGAACGCGCTTGCCGAATTCATCGACGCCGGAGAGCCGGCCAGGCAGCGGTTCAATCTTCAGCCCATCGATGCCGACTACCGAATGGCCATCGTTGAGCAGATGATGCGACAGCGTGAAGCCGGCCGGCCCCATGCCAGCCACCAGGACTTTGTAGCCCGAGGTCGGCAGTGGCAGCGGGCGGCGGATGTTCAGCGGGTTCCAGCGCGTCAGCAGGCTGTAGATCTCAAAGCCCCACGGCAGCTCAAGGACATCCTTGAGCGAACGGGTTTCGGCCTGCGGGATATCGACCGGGGTCTGCTTCTGATAGATGCAGGCCTTCATGCAGTCGTTGCAGATCCTGTGGCCGGTTGCCGCAGCCATCGGGTTGTCGATCGTGATCATCGCCAGCGCTGAAATCGAATGACCCTGCGTCTTGACCAGATGAAATTCGGAGATCCGCTCTTCAAGTGGGCAGCCGGCCTGTTTGACGCCGAAGACTGTCTTTTTGAAGGCCGCCTTGCCATCCGGGCCTGGCTTTTCTCTGAGGCCCTTGGAGCAGGAATCCTTGCCCTGGTTGTGGCACCAGATGCAGTAATTGGCCTGGTCCAGGGCCCCGCGCAGATCCGTGCCCGCATCCGTCAGGGCAAAGCCTTCGCGACGCCGGATATGGGCGGGGTCGATCGTGTGAATCGTGACCCCGCGCTCCTGACGCACGCTGCCGTGCTCAAGCAGGTCGAAGGGATCGACTTTGCCAGGCTGCCGGAACAGCACCGAGACGGGATGGGCTGCATGTCCTTCATCGGTCGTGACGGCCCAGGCGCAATAGCGCATGGCCAGCGCCAGCCGTTCTTCGGCCTCGGCGTCGCCGGCCTCCTGCCAGGCCAGAATGGCTTGGGAGAAGGCCAGTTCCTCAAAGCGCTGGCCGAGCCAGTGTTCGATCTGTGCACGGGCCTGCCCGCCATCGAAGCCCTGAAGTTCATCGGCCGAGACCTTCAGCAGGGCCTGTCGTTTGACGAACTTCCACTTAACCTTGTTCAGCGCGCCAAGTTCGTCATGGCGCTCCCGCAGCGAGCCAGTCTGCTCCTCGATCCCGAACAGTCTTGCTATGAAGGCGTCCAGATGGGGGGAGAGTTCGATCAGCAGCGCCGCTTCTTCCTTGGCTGGCAGGTCCGGCTGCTGACGCGCAGCCGTCAGTCGTGGCGCCAGATCGGCTGCGCGTTCGGCCAGCCATGCGCAAAAGGCCTGGTCGAGCTGATACAGCCCATCGCGGCTGTACAGGTCCTCGAAGCGCAGGTCGAAAGCAAGCCGGAGTTCGCGCCCGGCCTGGCGCGCAAGCGGAGCGCCCATCAGCGCTCGAGATATTGCAGTTTGTCCGTGGCGTCCTTCCAAGACTCGGCTTCGGGGAGCGAGTCCTTGGTGCGCGTGATGCTTGGCCA
Source organism: Quisquiliibacterium sp. (assembly GCA_030830765.1). GTDB lineage: Bacteria > Pseudomonadota > Gammaproteobacteria > Burkholderiales > Burkholderiaceae_E > Quisquiliibacterium. The sequence continues at coordinate 3,299 of JAURMJ010000203.1, read as the reverse complement.
GACCTGCGACAGTTCTGCATTCAGCGCAATGAACTGCTCCTGACCGGCCGGCACATCATCCTCCGCCTTGATCGCTTCGACCGGGCACTCGGGGATGCAGACCGCGCAGTCGATGCACTCATCCGGATCGATCACGAGCATGTTCGGCCCTTCGCGGAAACAGTCGACGGGGCAGACGTCAACGCAGTCGGTGTAGCGGCATCGGATGCAGGATTCCAGTACGACGTGTGTCATGGTTTCTCGAACTCAAAGATTACGGCCCACTCAACGAGAGGCACTTGCGCGAGGGCCGGGATGCAGTGTTGACGGCAATTCTACCGTGGAGTAACGTCGTGCGTCATTAATGAAGCATTGACTTCATTAAATTTTTGACTGCGTTTTTTCGGTCAGGAATCCCGCCGCATTAGCGTGTTTGGCACCTGTACTTGCACTTCCAAAGAGGGTGAGTCATGCAGCAGGCAGCATCCGAGGGCGTACCCGGCTCCGCCTGGGAGCGCCCCGTCGCGATTGACGATGCGTTGAGATTGCTCGAAACCCGGCCATGCACGGTCATTGCCGGCGGGACAGATTTGCTTGTGTCCGGCGCAAGTGCCGGCCCCAAAGGGAACGTCCTTGACCTGTCGGCCATCAGTTCGCTGACGGGGATTCAACTCGAGTCGTACGACGGGCGCTCGTTCCTGCGCATCGGTGCGACGGTGACCTGGTCGCAGTTATTGCGTGCCCAAATTCCCGAAGCATACGAGGCGCTGCGCTTGGCCGCGCGCGAGATCGGCGGCCGACAAATCCAGAACCGAGGCACGATCGGCGGCAATCTTTGCAATGCCTCTCCGGCGGCCGACTCGGTGCCGGTACTGCTCGCATTGGAGGCTGAGCTTGAGTTGTGCAGCCCCCGCGGCCTGCGGCGCATGCCGGTGGCACAGTTTCTGATCGGCAGTCGTCGCACCGCGCTTGCGCCTGACGAGCTGCTCACGGCAGTTTGTCTGCCGCAGCCAGGGGCGCAGACGAGGTCGGTTTTCCTCAAGCTTGGTCATCGGCGCTACCTGGTGATCTCGATCGCGACAGTCGCAGCAGCAGTCAGCCTGGATGCCCAGGGGATCGTCACCCATTGCGCCGTGGCGATCGGAGCCTGTTCCGCCGTTGCCTGCCGGCTGCCATCCCTTGAGCAGGCGATTCTCGGTCTGAAGGCGCAGGAACTTGATCGGGCGCTCAGACGCGGCCTGCTCAGGCCGCAGATGTTCGAGCCGATTGCGCCGATTGATGACGTCAGAGGGACGGCCAAATACCGGCGTGAAGCGGTCGTGCATCTTGTTGATCGCGCGCTTCGTGAGCTGATCGGACAGGATTCGTCATGAGCACCCGCCCGGCTCGAATTTCAATCTGGCTCAACGGGACCGAGCGTCTGCTCGACAGTGAGCCCAGAACTCGCCTGTCCAGTGCGTTACGCGACGAAGCAGGTCTGACCGGGACCAAAGTCGGCTGCGAAGCTGGCGACTGCGGGGCATGCACCGTGCTGCTTGATGGCGAACAGGTCTGCGCTTGTCTGGTCCCTGTCGGCCAATGCCACGGACGATCGATCACGACGGTCGAAGGTTTGCAGACCGCTGATGGCACTCTTTCCCGCCTGCAGAAGGCGTTCGTTGATCACGGGGCTGCACAGTGTGGCATTTGTACGCCCGGCATGCTGCTTGCGGCGGCCGAAACGCTGGACAGGTTTGAGCATCCGACCGAGGAGCAGGTCCTGGATGGGATCGGCGGCGTGCTGTGTCGGTGCACCGGTTATCGCAAGATCGTCGAGGCCATTCTCGACGTGGCCCAGAGCCCGGAATCGGGCCGTACGGGTTCGGCCTCGAACTTGGGTCTGGAGTCGAATGTCGATCTGGCGCCAGGCGCCGGCAACGCAGTAGGCGCTCGTCTGCCCCGTTTTGATGCTGTTGCGAAGGTCAATGGGCAGGAACGATACGGTGCTGATCAGGCACCCGCGGACGCCCTGTGGCTGCGCGTGCTGCGTTCCCCGCACGCGAGGGCAAGTTTCCAGTTCGGCGACCTGAGCGACTTCGTTCAGCGCACCGGACTGCATGGATTCGTCTGCGCCCAGGATATCCCGAACAACCGGTTTGCAATCTTCCCGGACCTTCGCGATCAGCCTGCGCTGGCCGAGGCGCAGGTGCGTTTTCGTGGCGAGGCAGTACTGGTCCTGGTTGGGGATCGGGCCACCGTCGAACAGCTTGATCTTGCTGCGGTACCGATCCGCTGGCTCCCGCTGCCAGCGGTTGCCGACATGGATCAGGCAATCGAGGCATCCGGACAACCAGTGCATCAGCGCTGGCCTGACAATGTACTTTGCCGTGGTCGTGTGGCCCGCGGGGATGTGCAGGCTGCAATGCAATCGGCTCCTTTGCAATGCACCGCGAGGATGAGTACCGCCTACGTTGAGCATGCCTACATTGAGCCTGAAGCCGGCTGGGCAGCTTGGGAGGGTGAGCCCGGCGCTGAACGGCTGACGGTCTTTGCCTGTACGCAGACGCCGTATATGGATCGCGACGAGCTGGCCGCAATGTTTGGCATCGAACCGGATCGCGTGCGTATTTCACCATCGGCAGTGGGCGGCGGATTCGGCGGCAAGCTGGATATTTCGATGCAGCCCTTGCTGGCAGCTGCATCGCGAAAGTTTGGACGGGCTGTCAGGATTGTTTACGATCGCCAGGAGTCGATGGCTTCGACCACGAAGCGGCACCCGGCGCGAATGCAGGCCACGCTCGCTGTGAATGCGGCCGGCGATTTACTCGGCTACGATTTTCACGGCGACTTCAATACCGGTGCTTATGCCTCCTGGGGGCCGACCGTGGCCAACCGGGTCCCCATTCATGCCAGCGGCCCCTACCGGATTCAAACTGTGCTTGCCCAGACCCGGGCACTGCTCACCAATGATGCGATCTCCGGGGCATTCAGAGGCTTTGGTGTTCCTCAGTCCACCTTGTTGAACGAACGGTTGATGGATGAGGCCGCAGATGCGCTGCAGATCGATCCGCTTGAGTTCCGCTATCGGAATGCGTTGCGCGTCGGTGATCTGACCGTGACAGGACAGGCTCTTGAGGCCAGTGTCGGACTGCGTGAATGTCTCGAGGCAATCAGACCAGCCTGGATCCAGGCCCGGAGTCGTTGCGATTTATTCAACGCGGAGCGCCAGGGGCAGGATCCTGCGGCGCGGTCAATGGCGGCTGCGGCTTCAGGCCAGGCGGAGATCTCATTGGGGCGTGGACAGTCGCAGCGGCTCGGGCTTGCAGACCGTGAAAGTTCGG
>JAURMJ010000202.1 GCA_030830765.1 Quisquiliibacterium sp. | reverse complement strand
CAGGTCTTCCTGGATCAGGAAGTTTTCCTGGACTACGCGAGGCGCTTTCTCGCACCAGAGCAGATTGATGTCTGAATAATCACGTCCCCGGACCATGCCGCGCCTGATGGTGATGGCGCTGTTCAAGGCCTGCTGGGAGTTGCTCGTCCAGAATGAAAACGCCATTGACCATGATGCGAGGCCAGTGAGTCCGGATCGTCGATAATGAGCCATCAAACGATTGGTCATGCAGCGGCTTGCATGCATCAATGTCCGAATCAGATCGAGTAGGGAGCAAGCAATGGATTTCGCATTCAATGCGGAGCAGCAGGCAATCAGCGATGCAGTCGGGAAGATTTGCGCGGATTTCGGCCTCGATTACTGGCGTGCCCTGGACCGGGATGGTGGTTTCCCGCATGACTTTTATCGGGCAATTGCGAAGGCTGGCTGGCTGGGGATCGCGATGCCTGCCGAGTTTGGTGGAGCGGGACTGGGCATTACCGAAGCGGCGCTGATGATGCGCACGGTGGCCGAGTCGGGTGCTGCCTTGTCCGGAGCCTCCGCGATCCATATGAACATCTTCGGCCTGCATCCGGTTGTGAAATACGGCACGCCGGAACAGAAGATGCGCTGGTTGCCGCCGTTGATTGCCGGTGAGCAGCAGGCCTGTTTCGCGGTGACGGAGCCGGATGCCGGCCTCGATACGCTCAAGCTCAAGACCTTCGCTCGCCGAGAGGGCGATAAGTACATCGTCAATGGCCAGAAGATCTGGATCTCGACTGCGCAGGTCGCGCACAAGATGCTGCTGCTGGCGCGAACAACTCCCCGTGAAGAAGTCGCCAAGCCGACGCAGGGGCTGTCACTGTTTTATGTTGATTTCGACCGCACCCGCATTGAGGTCCGTGAGATCGACAAGATGGGCCGCAAAGCGGTCGATTCAAACCAGGTGTTCATCGACGGTCTTGAAGTTCCGGTGACAGATCGGATCGGCGAGGAAGGCAAGGGCTTTGAATACATCTTGCACGGCATCAACCCTGAGCGCGTCCTGATTGCCGCCGAGGCGGTCGGGATCGGGCGTGCCGCACTGCGCCTGGCAGCCAAGTATGCCGGTGAGCGCATTGTCTTTGATCGGCCGATCGGCAAGAACCAGGGTATTCAGCATCCGCTGGCCCAACGATGGATCGAGCTTGAAGCAGCTGATCTACTGACATTCCGGGCGGCCTGGGCCTACGACCAGGGCATGCCGGCCGGCGCCGAAGCAAATGCTGCCAAGTACTTCGCTGCGCAGGCGGGTTTCAATGCCTGTGAAACCGCCGTGCTCACTCACGGCGGCATGGGCTATGCCAAGGAGTTTCATGTCGAGCGCCTGATGCGTGAATCGATGATCGCCAGGATTGCTCCGGTTAGCCCGCAGCTGATTCTCAGCTTCATTGGCGAGCGGGTCCTGGGCCTGCCCAAGTCTTACTGAAACGCTTCTGAATGCAACCTGAAGACCCTGTCCCGACCCGCCACTGACCGGATTCGAATCGCAATGCCCATCATTTATCTGGTCCGTCATGCGCAGGCCTCGTTCGGTTCCGAAAACTACGATCGTCTGTCAGATCTGGGCCGCCAGCAGTCGCGCTGGCTGGGGGAGTACTTCGCTGCACGCGGACTTGAATTCACGCGAGTGCTGGCCGGTTCACTGGTGCGTCAACGCGATACCGCTGCCGAAATTCTCGGATCAATGGGGCGCCCCGACCTGCAGGTCGAGGAGCATCCTGGACTGGATGAATATCCGGGCGAGGCGCTTTACAAGGCCTTTGCAGCAAGAGACCCGGTCGAACATCAGCGTGCCGACTACCGGGATTACTGGCGCACCTTTCGCGCGGCGATGCAGGCCTGGACGCAGGATCGGCTTCAGAACGTTCCTGAAACCTGGGCGCAGTTCGGCGCACGGATTCAACAGGCGTTGGAGACGGCGACTCAGGGCGCAGCCCGTGAGGATGCCTTGCTTGTCGTGAGCTCGGGTGGTGCGATCGGCCGCGCAATCGCGGATATTGTGCAAAGCCCTGCGGATATCGCGATTGAATTGAACCTGCAGTTTCGCAATACCGGCTTCTGTGAACTGCTTGCCAGCCCGGGCAAGTTGCGACTGCTCAGTTTCAATTCAATTGCACACCTGGAGACCAGTGAGCGGCGCAGCGCGATCACTTTTGCCTGAAATTCGCCGCTTTCATCTGCATCACATCGACCCCCGCGCTACGCGTTGAAGCTGACTTTGCCGCAGTCGGAAATCTCATAGCCTGACAGCCGTCGGGCCTGCTGGGCGAAGCGGCGCGTCTTGCACAAAGCCAGCAGAGCCTGGATCGGCGGTTCGAAGAAACTGCGTCGCCAGACGGCGAGATCGAGGCTCTCCCAGGCCATCGGCACAAAATGCAGGCCAAACTGACGGGCCGCTGCGCGAATGCCAAACCCTGCATCGGCGAAGCCCTCGGCGATTGCCTGGGCAACATCGGTTTCGCTGCTGGCCAGTGGTCCGATCGGTCTTAGCTGGGAGAGGCTCACGCCTTCACGTCGGCTCAGGCGTGACAGCAGCAGATGACTGCCGGCACCCGGTTGCCGCATCGCAAACCGCGCCCGCTTCTTGACGAGGTCCTGAAGACTCTGAATCCGAAGCGGATTGCCGCTCGCCAGGATCAGGCCCTGTTCCCGATGCGCCCAGGTCAGTGCAACAACCGGCAGACTGGCGGCGCGGCGACGCAGCGTCTCGTCGTTGAAGCCCTCATCATGCTCATTGGGAATATGAATCAGCGCGGCGCAGGCACTGCGGGCAATGAAGTGGTCCATGCCATCGACGCTGCCCAGTGTTGCCAGCGCGATTCCGCAGCGGCTTTCGCGCACCGCCCAGTCGAGCAACGGATCATGGCTGCCGGCGATCGTTGCCGGCGGCTCATGGCCAGCAGTCTCGAGGGCGCCAGCTGACTGCGCTGCGATCCAGTGTTCGATCTGGATCCGATCGAACAGCAGCTTGCCGCGTGCACGCGTATGTGGGATTTCTCCGCGCGACACCAGGTGGTAGATCGTACGTGGCCGCAGACGCAGTAATTGCGCTACTTCGGTCGTGCTTAGCCACCGCAGGGCATCGCTGGTCTGGAGGGGGGGCGATTGCACGGAAAGCTCCCGGCGTATTGGTTTTCGAGTGGGTATTCGATTGATTTCTGATGGCGTTCGATGGCGCCCGGATGAGCGCCGTTGCGACCGTCGCCACGAAGCTGTTCTGCAGCGATTTCGCAATTATGCAAATTTTACGCCGATGACAGAAGGCTCAGCGGGTTGGCTAGATTCTGGCAAATGCATGATCTGAGCCAAAGCCTCTGGAGCGTTGCGGCCCTGTTATCCGGGGCCGACCCTCAGCTGTGGTCGATTGTTCGGCTGAGCATCCTGGTCAGCGCAATGGCAACGGTTCTGGCCGCCTTGCTGGCTTTTCCGCTGGCCGCCTGGATCGCGATGACGCCATTTGCCGGGCGCGGTGCGCTGATCGCGTCGCTCAATGCACTGATGGGTCTGCCGCCAGTGGTCGTCGGTCTGCTTGTTTACCTGATGCTGTCGCGCGCGGGGCCGTTTGGCTGGCTGGGCATTATCTTTACGCCATCGGCGATGGTCCTGGCGCAATGCGCGCTGGTGATGCCGCTGATGACCGCGCTTGCGCGACAGACGTTCGAAGACGCGCTGCATGAATACGATGCGTATCTGCGTTCATTGCAGGCCAGCAAGGTGCAGCGGGTGGCAACGCTGATTCGCGAAACGCGGTTCTCACTGTTGACGGTCTTGCTCGCAGGATTCGGACGCGCCGCCGCTGAAGTGGGTGCCGTGATGATCGTCGGCGGCAATATCGAAGGCGTAACGCGCGTCATGACCACGACCATCGCGTTGGAGACCAGCAAGGGTGACTTGTCATTGGCCCTGGGGCTGGGATTGGTGCTGGTACTGGTTGTCCTGGTCGTGAATTCGGCCGCCTATGCAGTGCGCATTTACAGCGCCAGACGCTACGGCTGAGACGATGCAGCACGCAGATGCCTCGTTGCTCGACAGCACATTTCTGCAGTTGGAGCAGGTTTGTGTGCGCTATGGCGAGCTGCCGGTGCTCGAACAGGTCGATCTGATGTTTCCGGTGGCAGGTCGCACGGTTGTGCTGGGACCGAATGGTGCGGGTAAGACAACGCTGCTGCAGGCGATCCATGGCCTGGTGCCTTTGAGCGCCGGGCAGATCATCGGCATGTCGGCAAGCAGTCCGCAGGTGAGTCCGCGCTTCGGGTTTGTCTTTCAGCGGCCGGTCATGCTGCGTCGATCGGCCCTGGCGAATGTCGAGCATGCGCT
>JAURMJ010000024.1 GCA_030830765.1 Quisquiliibacterium sp. | reverse complement strand
TCTGTGGCCCTGAACAGTGGTAAGTCCTCTAAGAGGTAATTCTTCATGCGTGACATTTTGTTTCCTTTGTTAAAGCCCTTTGAGTGGCTATTGGTGACTATACACAATTTTAGAAAGCGGTGGTGGATATGCCAATGGAAACAAACATACCCACCACCTAACCCCAGCACTGCTCAAACAGTGGTGGGAATCCTTATGGCTTAGGCAGTGCGCGCCATGCAGCCTCGAGCGCTACGCCATCCAGTACGCGAGACAAAATAGGCTTCATTGCGTCGGAAGCAGCATTGAGTGTGCGCTGGGCAAGTTCTTCGTTGGCCTTTTCTTGCGCCACTGTCATCCATGCTTTTTGCGTACTGTTCTGGGCCAGAACAGAGTTCTGAGCCAGCTCGACGCCCTGACGTAATGCAATCAAATCGGGCGTACTCATGTTGCGAATATGCGTGCCAACTTGTTCGCTAAACACCGTGTCGAGTTGCGCACCCCGGCTGGTCAAAGGAGCAGCGGTCTGTGGCAGGCTTTCCATCATCCTTTGGGTAAGGAATCCGTCAACCTGTTTGCCGGGCCCCTTTGACAGAGCACCCAACAGATCGCCCACCTGGGCACTGGTTGCCTTCAGTGCTTCGAAGACCTTTGACTCGACTCGTACCGACTGTGGCGTCATGGCATTGAGCACTCGAGTCGCAAGAGCCTGGAGACGATCGCCGATGCTCGCTGTCCCAGAAGCCTGCGTCCTGGGCGCCTGTGGTGCAGCCGTCTGAACTGATCTTTCTCCAAGGCGACCCCGCCCCGCGCTGAAGTCGTGATCCAGAGCAACGTTGTGAAATAACTTACCGCCGACTTCGTTGACCATTTTCATACCTCCTCATGGGACGATTGCGTTCATCGAAAAAATCTGACCAACAATCAAAGACGAACGTGTGCAAAAAATGCGTGCGTCTTTTCTTGAAGAAAGCAGCCGCGGGTCTGCCTTGTCGCGAACCCAGGCTGTCTTGAAATTGAGTCAGCTACTTTGCGCTGTACCCTGCCTCGTTTGGCGTAGACCAAAACGGAAAACCAGCGGATTCAAGATGATGGACAGCAGCGCACCAGCAAGAATCAGGTCACTTGCTTGCTGCGAGATCAGCTTCAGCGCGATCCCAAGCCCAGCCAAAATGAAGGAAAACTCTCCGATCTGAGCCAGCGATGCAGCCACGATGGCTGCGGTCTCGTGGGGATGCCCCAGCATGCGCACAATCACGAATGCCGCAACGCCCTTGCCCACAATAATCACCGCCACGACTGCGAGCACCTGCAGCGGGTGATTTACGAGCACCATCGGATCAAACAACATCCCGACCGACACAAAGAACAACACCCCGAACAGGTCTTGCAGCGGGCGTGATTCCTCGGCGACCCGGTCACTTAAGGCCGATTCGTTGATGACCACACCGGCAAAGAAAGCGCCCAGCGCAAACGACACATCAAAGAGCATGGCCGAACCGTAGGCAACTCCAAGCGCCAGAGTGACCGCAGCCAGACTGAACAACTCCCGCGAGCCGGTCCGTTCCACAAAGGCCAGCAACCAGGGGAACAGCTTGGTACCAACAACAAGCATCAGTACGACGAAGCCAGTCACCTTGAGCAACGTGAAGGTCAAAACCATCGCCATAGAGTCACCGTCGGGATGATCGTCAGCCATGGCCGGTAAGAGCACCAGCGCAAGGACCATGGCCAGATCTTCGATGATCAGCCAGCCGACCGCGATGCGCCCAGTGGCCGTGTTGACAATGCCACGAGCCTCCAAAGCGCGCAGCAACACCACCGTACTGGCCACCGATAGGGCGAGGCCAAAGACAAGCCCGGAGATCAATGACCAGCCCCACAAAACGGCCAGACCCACCCCGAGCAACGTGGCCACAAGCATCTGTCCGATCGCGCCAGGAATGGCAATTTTTCTTACCGCCATCAGATCACGCAGGGAAAAATGCATTCCCACGCCAAACATCAGCAAAATGACACCAATCTCGGCCAGTTGAGGGGCGAGTTGTTCATCGGCAATGAATCCGGGCGTAAACGGCCCGACAGCGATACCGGCGATCAGATAGCCCACGAGCGCCGGTAATTTCAATCGGGTCGCGATCAAACCCGCAATGAATGCGAAGGCAAGGCCAACTGCCAGAGTCGAGATCAACGGAATGTGGTGCGGCATGCAAGCCCCCTTCGTCCTAAGTTTTTTGCCGGTCAGCGGTCATAAAAAAACCCTCCGGTGTGTGGGAGGGTTTTTGCAGAGGCTCTGAACTATGCGACCAATTGCTCAGACCAGGCCAACTTTGCCAGAGGCAATATCATAGACCGCGCTGCGCAGACCAATTTTTTTGTCCTGAGCCATTTGTTGCACCAGCGACGGTCGGCTCTTGAGGCCTTCGACCTGCATGCGGGCATTCTCCTTGATCGCACGCTCGAGATAGCTAGCCGGATCGCCATTGCGAACGCGAACAGCGGCCGGTTTTACCGCATTGACCAGCTCCTGAATGTGGCCAGGCAGCCGTCCCTTCGCATCCATCGACTGCACAGCCGCAGACACTGCACCGCAGGCGCTGTGGCCAAGGACCATGATCAACGGCGCGCCGAGCACTGCAACGCCGTACTCGATCGACGCCAGCAGCGACTGGCTGACAAAATTACCTGCGACGCGTACCACGAACAATTCGCCGGGAGGCTGGTCGAACAAATATTCCGGAGTGACTCGTGCGTCAGCACAGCTGACGATAATTGCGATCGGGTATTGTCCAGCGGCCCGGGAGACGCGACCAGCTGCGAAGTCTTTGTTTTTCGTCTGGTTAGCGACATAGCGGGCATTGCCCTGCATCAAACGATCAAGCGCCTGCTCCGGGGAGATTGCATTAGGCGCGGCAGCCTTAGCGAACGCAGGCAAGCTTGAACCGACAGCAAGCGATCCGACTGCGGCGGCGGCACCCGACTTCAGCAATCGGCGACGGGTCAACCCCAGCGGACCCGACTGAATAGCAGGGCTGTGTTGACCCTCAGAATGAAACTGACCCTTTATTCCTGAATCAGTACAAATAATGCACATGGCGAAATACCTTTAAAAGTGAACTTATTTATAGAGATGGCGAGACCGTTGACCGCTCATCAGGTCAACATCACCTGCCAAGTGGGTTCAGATACAACCGGCATCACCACGTCACTGCAACTGAACGGCGTCCTGAGCTTACGGAGAAATCTAAAAAATGGCAATACAGACCATTTTAATTGATGACTCTCCCCTCAAGTTCGAGTTAAACGCTCCGGGAGTACGTAAAGTCCTCGTTGACGCAAATCGCAAACCCCGCTGAAATCGCCCCCCCACGAACATCATGAAGACACACGGATGCCGCTGTTCAGCGTGTTGCCGCAGTTCCTGGATCAGCCGGTTTTGACAGAGTCCAGAGCCCCATCGCGGGCTCGTCCGAAGAAATCGGCGGCGCCCATCTGCCCGCCTTTAAGCACCAGTTGCAAACCGTCGCGACGCGGGTCAGCCGACCAGGCCCGGCACAACGGCGCCCCGGGCACCAGGCTGGCTTCGACGGTCAGGGCATCAATCCCCAGCACGCTGGCCACTTCGCCGGAGCTGTCGCCTCCTGCGACCACGATACGTTGCACAGTGACAAGGTCAAGCAACTGACGCATGACCTCAGCCAGTGCCGCGCCGACACTGCGGGCTGCTTCGGATCTGGTCAAATCGGCCGCCTGCGCAATCCCATCAAAACCCGTCACACTCGGATCGTCGGGGCCCTCGGCACTGAATACCAGGCAGCTCAAGCCGGCACGGATTGCCGCAGCGCCGGCCTGCACTGCCCGTGCAATCTCGCTTTGCCGTGTGGCCGAGGCGAGCACCAGCGCCAGATCAAGGCGCTCGGTGTGGAATCCATGTTCTCGAGCCCACCGGATCTGTCCAGCCGTCACCGGCGAACAACTGCCGCTGACCGCTGCGATCGGCCCAGCCGCATTGGCGACCGGAAGATCGAACTGCGCCGGCAACAAACCTTGAGCCCGCCAGTGCGCAACCAGGGCATATTCCAGTCCCGACGATGAGGCACTGAAGACACCGGCCCCACGCTGCTCCCAGACCAGTCGGCCAGCCTCGCGCAGCGTTTCATCATCCAGCACATCGATCATCACAACCGGCACCTGATCGCTCTGCAGCGACTGGACTCGCGCAACGCCTTGCCCGTCCCGCAACTGCAGCATGTCAACCAGTTCAATTGGCCGGGCGGTTTGTTGGCCGAGATGAACTCGCAAGTCGGCTTCATGCATCGGCGTGACCGGGTGACGTGACATCGTCGGATGCCGGTCCAGCCGATAACCAACCCCATCAACAGCCGCGAACAGATTCCCGAATATCTGGTAGCGCTTCAAACGCGGCGCGCCCACAAGACAAGGCGACCAGCGACCCGGCATGCGCGCCGTGCCAAGATCGATCGCCCGACCGATTGACCCGATCTGCGTTGATGAATCGAAGGTGGAGCAGACCTTGTAATGCAGTACCGGCGCGCCGAGTGCAGCAAGCGCATCGAAACAGGCCGGCAGATGTTGATCCATCCAGGATGGATCGCGGCCTCGCGATGAGCCTGCCAGACCAACGCAGCGAACATCCGGGAAGCGCGCCAGCGCATCGGCCGCGGGAGGCGCCAGGAACAAGACCGTCGGCACGCCCGCCGAAGCCATCGCCTCCATGGCATCGGTGGACCCGGTGAAATCGTCCCCGTAGTAGGCCAGTAGCAGCCCCTCGGGCCAGTCAGTTGAAGTCATCGCAACTCGTTGATTCCGTAACAAAGTTTCGTCGCACTTGCCTTAGCGCCAGAAGGAAAGTGCCTGCGCAAGCTCGGGAACCTGCCTGGCGCGCTCCTCCAGCGAGACACCATCACGGGCCGCCCGCCATGATTCACGCAGTGCTCGCACTCCTGCACCAATGCCCTCCGGATGACCGAAAATGCCGCCACCCGCGGTATGAATCAGATCGGCGCAGCCCAATCCAGCAAAAGTTTCATGGGCCTGCAGACCCGTCTGCCCGGAACTGAAGACCGGCATCGCAGTCATGGGTACCGCATCGAGCACCGGGGCCAGCACCGCACGGGCGGCTGCAATCACGCTTTCATCGGGCTCGCTGAATTTGTTGGCCAGCCCGTTTACATGCAGATGATCGGCTCCGGCAAGGCGCCACAGCTTCTGCCAGGGCGCATAGTCCCAGCCGAGCGCCGGACTGCGGCTCAGATAGCCCCAACCGGCCCGATGAACGTGGATTGGCAGCTGCGCATGGCGACGCAGCTCGTGCAGACCGACCAATCCGACCGAATTGCCGCAGACCATCACGCAGGTGCCACCCTGCTCAAGCACCAGGTCGTGGCGGCGCCGCATCCTGTCCAGATCGCCAGTCAGATTGAACGCGACCATGGCCTTCTTGCCGGTGCGATCGGCCTGCGCATTGACTTCGCGCATCACGGCGCGCACCCG
>JAURMJ010000201.1 GCA_030830765.1 Quisquiliibacterium sp. | reverse complement strand
TGCAGATGACCGATCGGAAACATCGCTCGCGCGAGCTGAGCCTGACTGAGGCGATGCAGGAAGTAACTCTGATCCTTGCCCGGATCAAGCCCTCGCAACAGCTGATGGTGAGTCCCGGCGCCCGCCGGAATCCCGAGCTGAGAATCGGCTTCGATCTCCAGGTGACGGATCCGTGCGTAATGCCCGGTGGCGATCAGCTCACCGCCCAGGCGCATCGCATGATCCAGAAATGCCTTGAACTTGATTTCGGCATTGCACAGCACATCCGGGTTGGGGGTCCGTCCCGCTGAATACTCGCGCAGGAATTCGGCAAACACCCGGTCCCGGTACTCGGCAGCGAAGTTCACGGCTTCGATGTCGATCCCGATGACATCGGCCGCACTGACCGCATCGATCAGATCCTGGCGGGTCGAGCAGTACTCATCATTGTCATCGTCCTCCCAGTTCTTCATGAAAAGCCCGGTGACCTGATAGCCGCGCTGCTTGAGCATCCAGGCACAGACCGACGAATCGACTCCCCCCGAGAGACCGACAACGATCCTGCGACCCTGCCCATCAGGAATTTGAGCCAGCTGATGTTCAAACAGAGTTTCAGTTTCGCTCATGACCATCAAGACAGCTCGGATGGGTGAAGATCATCTGCAACGGATAGCGGATGCCGGCCAGATAGTCATCGATGGTACGCATCACCAGCGGGCTGCGATGCATTTGCGTGCGCTGATGGACTTCATCTCTGGACAGCCAGAGCGCGCGAATGATGCCGTCGTCCAATTTGCGTCCGACAGCCTCTTCAAGAACCTGACATTCGAACGCAAAGCGCAGATAGGTCGAGTCGATCCCTGCGGCTTCATTCATGTATCGACTCATATAAATGCCGACACAGGCGTGCGGCTCAACGTGCCAGGCTGTCTCCTCAAGAGCCTCGCGGCGGACGGCCTGCAGCAGCGTTTCGCCAGGGTCGAGATGTCCCGCGGGTTGATTCAGGCGCAGGCCCTCCCGAGTCTGTTCCTCGATCATCAGAAATCTGCCGTCGCGCGCAATCACGGCTGCAACGGTCACGCTTGGTTTCCAGTCGGACATGGGCAGGAAAGTATTCGGATCTTCAATCGCATCAAGACCGGACAAGCCCGGCCGCGAGACTCGCGATTCAGGTGCTGCAAGTTGTACAGAAACACCGTGGTGAGCCCCCTACAGCCCCTAAAACTGATGGAATTGGCTGCAGTTTCACCGGATTCTCACCGAACTTAAAGGTGAATCCGGCTTCACATCGTATGATAACGGTCAATTCGAAGGATTAAAGTTCAGGAGGTTCCATGCGGATCGGGATTCCGGCTGAAAGCCGGCCCGGCGAGTCGCGCGTCGCCGCGACCGCCGAGACGGTCAAGAAGCTTGTCGCTGCCAATCATCAGGTGCTGGTCGAGTCCGGCGCCGGGGTGCAGGCAGCCCAGACTGATGAAGCGCTGGCCGAGGCCGGCGCACAGATTGTCGACCGCAACGCGGCATTCGGCGCGCAGATGGTCCTGAAGGTCCGCGCGCCTCAGGCCGAGGAATTGCCACTCTTTGCCAAGGATGCCGTTTTGATTGGCATGCTCGAGCCCTTCAACAGCGACGGCATTGCCGCGATGAATGCCGCCGGTCTGACTGCCTTCGCGCTTGAAGCCGCTCCGCGGACCACCCGAGCCCAGAGCATGGACGTGCTGTCCTCGCAGGCCAATATTGCCGGCTACAAGGCCGTGTTGCTGGCTGCGACGCAATACGGGCGCATGATGCCGATGATGATGACTGCCGCCGGGACCGTGAAGGCGGCGCGCGTGCTGATCCTCGGCGCCGGCGTAGCGGGCCTGCAGGCGATCGCGACTGCCAAGCGGCTTGGGGCAGTGGTCGAGGCCTCGGACGTGCGTCCGGCGGTCAAGGAACAGATCGAGTCACTTGGGGCCAAGTTTGTCGATGTGCCCTATGAAACCGACGAAGAGCGGGAAATCGCGCAAGGCGTTGGCGGCTATGCGCGCCCGATGCCAGCCTCCTGGATGCAGCGACAGGCTGCTGCGGTCGCGCAACGGATGAAAACGTCGGATATCGTCATCACCACCGCCCTGATTCCCGGGCGCAAGGCACCGGTGCTGATCACCGAGGACATGGTCAAATCGATGCGCCCCGGTTCGGTCATCCTGGACATGGCGGTCGAACAGGGTGGGAACTGTGCGTTGAGTGAGGCCGGCCAGACGGTCATGCGCCACGGCGTGCACATCATCGGCCAGCCGAACCTGCCAGCTACGGTCGCAGCCGATTCGTCCGCCCTCTATGCACGCAACGTACTCGACTTCATGAAACTGCTTTTCGATGCCGAGGGCAACTTCATCGTCAATCGCGAGGATGACATCGTCGCGGCCTGCCTGTTGTGCAGCGCCGGCGAAATCGCCCGCAAGAACGCCTGATCGCGGACGCAAGGAAAACTCATGGAAACGATCAACCCAACTGTCATCAACCTGATCATCTTCGTGCTGGCGATCTACGTCGGTTACCACGTTGTCTGGAACGTCACGCCGGCACTGCATACGCCGCTGATGTCGGTGACCAACGCTATTTCCGCAATCGTGATCGTCGGCGCCATGCTGGCCGCCGCGCTGACTGAAACTGGACTGGGCAAGACGATGGGCGTGCTGGCCGTCGCCCTGGCGGCGGTCAATGTGTTCGGCGGCTTCCTGGTTACGCGCCGAATGCTCGAGATGTTCAAGAAGAAGGAGCCCAAGGGCTCCGCCAAGCGCTGAGCAAGGAGCGACCGATGAATCTGAGTCTTGATGTCGTCATCCTGCTTTACCTGGTTGCGTCGATCTGCTTCATCCAGGCGCTGAAGGGTCTCTCCCATCCGACAACCTCCAGGCTGGGCAATACCTTTGGCATGATCGGCATGACCATTGCCATCGTGACCACAATCGCGCTGATCTTCAAGCTTGCCCCGCAGGCTGCAGCCGGCGGCATGACCTGGGTGCTGGGCGGCCTGGTCGTTGGCGGGGGCATTGGCGCGACAATGGCCAAGCGGGTCGAAATGACCAAGATGCCTGAACTGGTCGCGTTCATGCACTCGATGATCGGTCTGGCGGCCGTCTTCATCGCAATCGCAGCCGTCGCTGAGCCGCATGCGTTCAATATCGTGTCCAAGGGAGAGCCGATCCCGATGGGCAACAAGATTGAACTGTTCATCGGCACCTTCGTTGGTGCGATCACCTTCTCCGGGTCCGTGATCGCCTTCGGGAAGTTGTCCGGCAAGTACAAATTCAGGTTGTTCCAGGGTGCTCCAGTGGTCTTTACCGGCCAGCACATGCTTAATCTGGCACTGGGCATCGCGATGCTGGGCTTCGGCATCTGGTTTGTCGCCACCCAGCAGTGGTTCCCGTTTGTCGTGATGCTGGCTATCGCCTTCGTGCTCGGCGTGCTGATCATCATCCCGATCGGCGGTGCCGATATGCCGGTGGTCGTCTCAATGCTGAACAGCTACTCAGGCTGGGCTGCAGCTGGCATCGGTTTCTCGCTGAACAACAGTATGCTGATCATCGCCGGGTCACTGGTCGGTTCGTCTGGCGCGATTCTGTCGTACATCATGTGCAAGGCGATGAACCGGTCGTTCTTCAATGTCATTCTCGGCGGCTTCGGGGGCGACACTTCCTCGGCCGTTGCGGCCGGCGATCAGGCGCAGCGACCGGTCAAATCGGGTTCTGCCGATGACGCAGCCTTCCTGCTTGGCAATTCCGAGACCGTGATCATCGTGCCTGGTTACGGCCTGGCAGTGGCTCGTGCGCAGCATCCGCTCAAGGAACTCACCGATAAGCTGATCGAAAAAGGTGTCCAGGTGAAATACGCGATCCATCCGGTCGCAGGACGCATGCCGGGCCACATGAACGTGCTGCTGGCCGAGGCTGAAGTGCCCTACGACCAGGTGTTCGAAATGGAAGACATCAACTCCGAATTCGGCGACACCGATGTCGTGCTGGTGCTGGGTGCCAATGATGTGGTCAATCCTGCGGCCAAGGATCCGAAGTCGCCGATCGCCGGCATGCCGATCCTGGAGGCTTACAAGGCGCGTCAGGTCATCGTCAACAAGCGAAGCATGGCCTCCGGTTATGCAGGCCTGGACAACGAACTGTTCTACATGGATCGCACAATGATGGTGTTCGGCGACGCGAAGAAAGTTGTCGAGGACATGGTCAAGGCACTCGACTGATCAGCGCGCGGCACGCCGGACCAGCCTGGCCGGCATGCCGTCTGATCGGCTAAGCAACCGCCTGGTGCAGCATGCAACACGCACGACGACGATGACACAGAATCTGCCAGACACGCCGGGGGCGCGCAGCGAGGAAAGTCTGCGCAAGCTCGTCCTGTTCGACTATCTGCTGCACATTGCAGGCCTGCTGCTGACGATGGGTCTGCTCAGTGTCGTCGCACTGATCATCAACTATCTGAAACGCGTTGATGCGGACGGCACAATTTATCGCTCACATATGGATTGGATGATCAGCACGTTCTGGTGGTTCGTGTTCTGGGCCGTGTTGACCTTCGTTCCGCTGATGATGCTCTCGATGCTGTCGGCAGGTCTGCTGGCCTTCCTGTTCCTGGTGCCGTCGGTCTGGTTCCTCTATCGGATGATCAAGGGATTGCTGCGTCTGGTCGACGGGCGCCCGGTTCCCTGATCCGCTCCGGCGCAAAGTCCAACCCCTGCCGATGCCGCCGGTAGCAAACGACCGAAGCGATCGCACTCGGCAACCGAAGTTGCCGAGCTGACCTCATACCCTAGGCCGCTACGCGCCTGCGTGCCGCCAGCTGAGCCAGAACGACGGTGACCAGCATGACACCACCCACCAGATCGGTCGTCATACCTGGCTTGATCAGCATCAGTGCTCCGCCGATCAGGAAGACCCGCTGCCAGAGCTGGCAGATTCCGATGAAGTAACCGAACAGACCACCGGCCAAGGCGATCACCCCGATCACGGCACTGAGCACCGAACTCAGAATCACCGAGGTCGACCCTTCAAGCAGCAGAGCCGGCTCGTAAACAAACATGAACGGCACGATGTAGGCCGGTGCTGCCACCCGCATGGCCGTAAAGCCTGACTGCCAGATATTTGCTTTGGCAAGACCGGCCGCCGCAAACACGGCCAGTGCGACCGGCGGCGTAATCGCCGAGAGAATGGCAAAGTAGAACGCAAACATGTGAGCGGCCGGCACGACCGCACCAAGCTTGATCAGCGCAGGCACCAGCAGGGCGACCATGACGATGTAGGCCGGGGTCGTCGGCATCCCCATGCCAAGAATCACGCCCGCCAATGCAGTCAGGATCAGGGCCAGCAGCAACGAGTCCTGCGCCAGTACG
>JAURMJ010000200.1 GCA_030830765.1 Quisquiliibacterium sp. | reverse complement strand
TACGAGATCATCTTTGCCGGCAGCAAGCCGAGCGAGGCTGACATCGTTGCGCTTTGCAGGCAGCACGATCCGGTGGCGATCATCGTTCGCTACAGCAAGATCGGCGCCGCCGCCATGGATGCAGCACCGAGTCTGAAGGTCATTTCCAAGCACGGCAGCGGTACCGACACGATCGACAAGCAGGCCGCCGCCCAGCGCGGCATCCAGGTTCGGGCAGCAGCCGGTGCCAATGCGGCGGCTGTGGCCGAACATGCGATCGCACTGCTGCTGGCCTGCGCAAAATCGGTCGTGACGCTGGATGCGCGGATGCGTGCCGGCCACTGGGACAAAGCGACTCACAAGAGCCTCGAGCTGGAAGGCCGCACGATTGGCCTGATCGGTCTGGGTGCGATCGGCGCCCGTGTGGCCCGCATTGCCCAGGCGATGAACATGCGGGTGCTGGGGCACGACCCTTATGCAAAAGCATTTCCCGAGGGTGTGAACCCGGTCGAACTGGATGCGATCTGGCGTGAGTCCGATGTGATCTCCCTGCATTGCCCGCTGACCGCTGACAACCAGAAGATGATCAACGCCGCAACGCTCGCAGCCTGCAAACCGGGCGTGATGATCGTAAACACCGCCCGTGGCGGGCTGGTCGATGAGGACGCCCTGCTGACTGCCGTGCGCAGCGGCCAGGTCGGCAGCGCCGGCCTGGACAGCTTTGCGGCCGAGCCGATGGGGGCGGGACATCCGTTTCAGTCTGAAGCCCGAATTGTTCTGAGCCCACATATCGGCGGCGTGACTGCAGATGCCTACGTGAAGATGGGCGTCGGCGCGGCGAACAATGCGCTGGCGGTGCTGAACGGCTGAGCAGCTGAGCGGTCGAGCCTAATCATCAAAGCAAACCTTCACGACAAACTGACCGAGCTGAGCCATGGCCTTCCCGTTTCCCGATCCAATCGTCCTGCAGGCCGAGGTCTTCACCGAACTGCCCGCCTCGCTGCGGCGAACAGGCGTCTCCTCCTACTGGGCCGACAAGAACCGGCGCGGCGCACCAGCCGACAGTTTTCTGGAAGGCCCGTCCTTTGATCGTGACGGCAACCTGTGGTTTGTCGACATTCCGTTCGGCCGGATCTTCCGCGCCGACCCGGGCGGCTCGATCACACAGGTCGCCGAATACGACGGCCAGCCCAACGGGCTGAAGATTCATGCCGACGGGCGCATCTTCATCGCCGACTTTCAGAACGGGCTGATGACGCTGGACCCGACCAGCGGCGAGATCAGCAGTGCATTACGCGACTGCGACACCGAGGGATTCAAAGGCTGCAATGACCTTCACTTTGCCCGCGACGGCTCGATCTACTTCACCGATCAGGGGCAGACCGGCCTGCAGGATCCAAGTGGACGCGTCTATCACTGGCAGCCTGAAACCGGCGCGCTGAATTGCCTGATCGACAAGGTCCCGAGCCCGAACGGACTGGTGCTTGATCTGCAGGAACATGTGCTCTATCTGGCCGTCACCCGGGCCAATGCGGTCTGGCGCCTGCCAATCTCGCCAAGCGGTCGGGTCAACAAGGCCGGACTTTTTCTGCAGTTCTCGGGTGGCCGCTCAGGCCCGGACGGCCTGGCACTGACCGCCGCCAACGGCGTGGTTGTCTGCCAGACCGGTATGGGCCTGGTCTGGGTGCATGACGCGATGGGGGTGCCGATCGCGGTCGTACGCTCGCCGCGCGGACTTGGAACAACCAACTGCGCGTTCGGCGGCCCGCAGGGGCGAACCCTGTTCATCACCGAGTCGGACAGCGGCAGCCTCCTCAAAGTGGAGTTTCCGCCCGAGCTGGGCATCTGCGGCGCGCCGATGTACTCAGGCGCAGGACATCCGGACATCGCTTAAGCTGTTAGGCTTTAAAGCGGTCGGCCGTATCAGCTGCGTGACCAGCTCAACATCATGCAGCTCCGGTGTGATGGAAACCCCATATCGAATGGTTCGATGATGCGGGCTGAACCGGTTTGCCAGAACGATCCGAATGATCAGGCGAGCCGAGACAGCCGCCGACCGCTCTTTGATCGGATCTATTGTGAATACAAAAAAAGTCGACCTGTTTGTCATCGGCGCCGGCTCCGGCGGTGTGCGTGCCGCCCGGATTGCGGCCAGTCATGGGGCCAGCGTGATGGTGGCCGAGGAATATCGCTACGGCGGCACCTGCGTCATTCGCGGCTGCGTGCCCAAGAAGCTGCTGGTGCTGGCCAGCCGCTTTGCCGATGAGTTTTCGCTGGCCGTCTCATTCGGCTGGGAGGTGGGCGCAACCCGCTTCGACTGGGCGCGATTGATCGCCGCCAAGAACAAGGAGATCGCCCGACTGGAGGGCATCTACAAGCGCAACCTGGAGGGCACAGGGGTTGTGACCGTCGACTCACGGGCGGTGCTTGAAGACCCGCGCACCGTGCATCTGCTTGCAAGCGGTGAGCGCGTGCAGGCCGACAAGATCCTGATTGCAACCGGTGGACGTCCGTTCCGACCCGACATCCCGGGTGCCGAACTGGCCATGACTTCCAACGAAATGTTCGAACTGGAGGCGCTGCCAGCCACGATGATGATCGAAGGTGGTGGCTTCATCGCCGTCGAGTTCGCCTGTCTGCTGGCACGACTTGGCGTGCGGGTGACTGTGGTCTACCGGGGCGAGCAGATCCTTCGCGGGTTCGACCACGACCTGCGCAATCATCTGGCCGATTCGATGCGCGCCGCAGGCATTGAAATCCTGACCGGCACGCAGATCAGTGCAATCGAACGCGGCGGACCAGGTCACGCTGACGGCTCAGGCGCGATCGCAGAAGTCCAGTCCATACAGTCGGCGAGCAGCGACGCCTACCGCGTGACGCTCTCGGACGGCTCCTCGCGCGATACCGGGCTGGTGATGCTGGCCACCGGCCGCCTGCCGAACATCGAGGGGCTGGGTCTGGAGCGGCTCGGTGTACAGACCAATGAACGGGGCGCGATTGTTGTCGGCGCCGACTCCAGAACCAGTGTCTCGAATATCTGGGCGGTCGGCGACGTGACCGACCGCATCGCACTGACGCCAGTTGCGATTCGCGAAGGTCATGCGTTTGCGGACACCGTCTTCGGCAAGCGGCCATGGACCTGCGATCACACCGATGTGCCTGCGGCCGTGTTTTCCACACCAGAGATCGGCACAGTCGGCCT
>JAURMJ010000199.1 GCA_030830765.1 Quisquiliibacterium sp. | reverse complement strand
CGGCGTCTATTCGAGCCAGAGCGTCTGCACTCATTGATCTCATCAGGTGACGTTCCTCATTCCTTTTTATTTTCAGTCGGTTTTTCGCCACATTTCTAGGAAATGGAAGTGATCGGGAAAATTGAAAACAGCGGTGCAGCGGCAGATTTGGCCGGTCGGGATGCCCGGCTCACCGGTGCAATGTCACAGAACAAGTCTGGTTCCCTGAATGGCGAACTGTTCTTTGTGCATGACGCCTTTTCGATTTTGACGAAAGGGCAGGAGGAATTGTCGCTGGCTGCGGGAGCGTTGCTATCCAATTACAGGAAATCATTTGAGGATTGCAAGGTCACGGCAGATCAGGCAGCCGAGCCGGGCTCAGAGGAACTTGAAGCGTTCCTGATGGCATCTGGGGTTTTTGGGACGCCCGAGGAGCTAGCCGATTTGGTCGCCAAGCTGACTTCTGGTGAGATGTCTGTTGCGAGCTTCATGCAAAGTGGCGATCTGGATCCCGCCATGCAATACGCGGTCCTGCGGTTTGCGTGGTTGAGTGGGCAAGAAAACGGTACCCCAGCCGATGAATTGGAACGCCTGGAGGAGGCCTTCGAAGACCTGGAGATACGCGAATCCGAACAGATTCGTGCAGGCCTGAACACCATGGGTGTTGCTTCCCAGGTTGCGGATGGGGTCGACGAAATCCGGTTATTTCAAAGCACGTATCGGGATGTCGTGCTTGGCTCAGATCAGTCGCTCTCGAAAGCGTTCGTTCTGCTGATGGAACGGCTTGGCGGAGTAGATGGTGAAAAATTCAATGAGGGTCTGGCCAATACGATCAGTGCAGTGGGAGCGGATTTGGCCTCTGCGCGACCCTCCGTCGATTCAATCCGCCTGGAGGCGCTGATCCAGGATTTGTATCAATTATCCGTTGTCTCCACGCTGTTGGACCGTTGTAAAGAGCTCGCCAGTCAAGTGGGTGAACTTGGAGCGGGACGTGTTGAAGCACTTCCGCTCTTGAAGAGGCTCGTGGCAATGACCGAGGAGAAATGGGTGAGTCCGACTCGATTCGAGTCGCTCGCAAAAGATATGCGGGTGGAAGAGACGCAGTCGCTCATCGCCTTCCATACTGGTGTCAAGCATCTTGTTCGAGATCTGCCTGTAAAAATTTTCTTGTCGATCGAGGCGCGTCAAATGTTGCTCGATGCAAGCCAGCTAGCTCTTGATGAGGCAATCGCCCTGGAGGATTCGGACTCAGAATGAGCTGGATAAAAGACACACTTAACGAGTTTGGGCAACAGATCGGGGTTGATGGGTTAAGTTTTGGATCGCACGGGGTTGCTCAGTTAGTATTTGAGTCCGGTGCCATGCTCGCGGTCGAGATGTCGTCGCGACATCATGGCGATGAGGATGTCGTGGTGTACCTGGGCAGAGTGGTGGGTTTTTCAGCCAGTGCCGTGGCCAGGCGTGCGCTCGAGAGATGTGATCTGATTCACGGTGGTGCACTCGCGGTGCAGGCGGCACTTCATGGGCAAGGCGCCGAGACCATGCTGATTGCTGCGGTGCGGGTGCCAGCTGATCAATTCACCTGCCAAGAGCTCTACCGGATAGTCGACAGTTTGAATGGATGGCATGAGGAGGTCGCGCGATGAGCGCCATGCTTGGTATGCCCATGGCGCATTGATGCTGTGATGCGTTTGCAATCTGTTTATACAAATAAATATTGGGTCCGAGATGGCAGACGCTAACCGTATTAATGGCAAGCTTTTTTTTCAGCGAGGAATTGACGCAGTACTGGTCCAGACTAACGCGACGCAGTCTTTACCTGATCAGTCAAGACTAGCCCCCGCGGATCGTGCGGAAGGTCAGATGCTGGAACGACTCCTGGGTCGATCCGGCTTGGATGCGCTGCTCGACAAACTGGTTTCGCCTGACATCGTTGACCGTAATATCTTGTTACCGGGGCGCTTTCGTGAGTTGCTTGATGAAGCGCATGCCGTCGTCCGCAGCAATGCAAGCGATTTGGTTTCAAAGGATCCTGAGTCTGCCAAGATTCTTGCGCGCGCGGATCGGCTGCTGAATCAGATGGAGCAACTTGACAATCTGTTAGGCATGTACAGCAGATCGCTTTATGGCAGCGGACTCTGATGGTGGAGCACTCTCTCACCGATGATCAGATGACGCTGCTTCATCTTCTCGCCTACATCAGTCTTCAAAATGCCCGGCCTGATCGCGCTGTGGTTTTGTTTGATGCCTTGGAGGTTTTGCGACCAGACAGGCCTGAATGGCTGCGTGGGCTGGCAATAGCCCACCTTCGCAAAAACACGCCCCAGCAAGCATTGGATGCGCTGGATCGCCTGGCAATGAGTTCGGGAGTTGATGCCACGTTTCACCTGTTGCGAGCACAAGCTTTGGTTCAGCTAGAGCGCAATGATGAGGCTGCGCTTGCAATGCGCAGTTACCTGCAGCTCAGGGGCTCCTGAACCATGCAAGCCATTCTGCAGAAATATGTTCTGTTACTGACCAGTCGCAACGACCTGGTTCTTGCAGTTCTTCTTGTCTCGATCATCTTCATGATGATCCTGCCATTGCCAACTTGGCTGGTCGACGTGCTGATTGGCGTCAATATGACTGTCTCGGCGATGCTGTTGATGGTCGCGATGTACCTGCCGTCGCCGCTGTCATTCTCCAGTTTTCCATCCGTGCTGCTCATCACAACCCTTTTTCGGCTGGGCATCTCGATTGCAACGACCCGTTTGATTCTCTTGAATGGCGATGCAGGCCAGATCATCTTCACCTTCGGGAATTTCGTTGTTGGTGGCAATCTCGTGGTCGGGCTGGTGGTCTTCCTGATTCTGACCATCGTGCAGTTTGTGGTGATCACCAAGGGGGCTGAGCGCGTTGCAGAAGTGGCCGCCCGATTTTCTCTTGATGCAATGCCTGGAAAGCAGATGTCGATCGATGGCGACATGCGCGCCGGTACGATTGATATGGACGAAGCGAAGCGCCGTCGTGGACTGGTGGAGAAGGAAAGCCAGCTCTATGGAGCGATGGATGGTGCGATGAAGTTCGTCAAAGGAGATGCCATTGCCGGGCTGATCATCGTGGCGGTCAATCTGCTGGGAGGCATTTTGATCGGCACGATGCAAAAGGATTTGACTGTCGGTGAGTCAGCAAAAATATACTCAGTGCTCACCATCGGGGACGGTTTGATCTCTCAGATTCCCGCGCTGTTCATTGCGATCTGTGCCGGGATGATCGTGACCCGAGTTCAGACAGGGGATGGCCCATCCAATGTGGGGCGCGATGTGGGCGCGCAGGTGCTTGCTCAACCGAAGGCGTTGATGATTGCCGCAGCAATTGCGCTCGGAATGGGGCTGATTCCCGGGATGCCGATGAGCACCTTCCTGATATTGGCGCTTGTGATCGGTACGATTGGCGTGACCTTGTTTCTTGGTGTCACAAAAGTTGTTGATGAAACGACAGGAGAAGTCACAGAGGTCCCTGCGATGCAGGCGGCAGCCGAACCCCCCGTCAAGCGCAAACCGGAAGCCGGCGAAGAGTTTGCGCCGACGGTGCCTCTGTTAATGGAAGTCGCAGCGGGTTTGCGCGACAGTTTTAGTGACGAGGTTCTCAACGATGAGCTCTTGAAGATTCGGCGTGCATTGTATTTTGATCTTGGGGTGCCGTTCCCAGGGATTCATTTGCGTTTTAACAAAGATCTGCCGGACGAGTCATACAACATTCTGTTGTCGGAGGTCCCTGTTTCACAAGGCAAGCTACGCCCGAATTTCGTGCTGATTCGGGAAAGTCAGGAAGCCTTGCGAGCGATGAAAATTGATTTCGAAGTAGACCGAGGATTCCTACCCAACATTCCGACAATATGGGTCAAGGCGGGACTTTCAGGAACGCTCTCGCAGGCTGGTATGACCTGTATGACGCCGACACAAATCCTCAGCTACCACTTGGCGTTCGTCCTTAAGAAGTACGCATCTGAATTTGTTGGAATTCAGGAAACGAAATTTTTACTTGGAGCCATGGAGACCCGCTTCCCCGACCTGATCAAGGAGGCAACTCGTGTTATGCCGATGCAAAAGATCGCCGAGATTTTTCAGCGGTTGGTCTCTGAAGAAATTTCAATTCGTAATTTGCGTACTGTGCTTGAGGCTTTGATCGAGTGGGGTCAGAAAGAGAAGGATTCGGTCTTGCTGACTGAATACGTTCGCGGCAGTCTGAAGCGGCACATCAGCTTTAAATTTTCAAGTGCTCAAAACGTTTTGTCGGCGTATCTTCTCGCGCCGAATGTTGAAGATACGATTCGCGCAGCGATTCGACAAACTAGCTCTGGAAGCTACCTGGCGCTGGACCCGGCTGTGACCAAGCGATTTCTTGAAAGCATGAAGCGCACGGTCGGCGATCTCTCGGTGGCAGTTCAACGCCCTGTGCTCATTACATCGATGGATATTCGACGCTATCTTCGCAAGTTGATTGAGCAGGACTTTTATGAGTTACCCGTGCTCAGCTTTCAAGAGTTGACGACCGAAGTCAATATCCAGCCTCTCGCCAGGATTGATCTGTGAGCGTTGGGTCGGACGAGATCGCGGTGGAACTGCGGGTATTGAGTGGCTTTCACAAGGGAGCGAAGGAACTTCTCGACGCAGACATCTTTGTTCTTGGGAATGATCCAGAGTGTGACTTTGTTCTTCAAGACGCTGCGGTATTGCCGCGTCAACTTTGCCTCGAGAGACAGGGCTCCGAATGGGTTAGTCGACCTGCGCTCGCAGGTGAAGCTGAATCCCAGCAATGGGGGCAGGCAGAGGTTGTTTCTCTCGGCGAATTCTTTTGGTGCGGACCGGTTGTGCTTTCCTTGAGTGCACCGCAAACGGATTGGCCGTCGGATGAGCTGGTAAGCACTTTTCTTGCAGATCGTGCCGAGGATGCGAAAACGGATGTAAACGGATTAACGACCCTGGAGGAGCCTGCAGAAGAACTGTCGATGCAGGAAACCCTGACGGGGCACGATGACTCAATGGATGGCGACTCGCAGTCTCAATCCAATGAACTGCATGAACAGACCCTTTCAAAGCACTCGCGCACCCGAATGCCGAGATTTGCCAGCGTTATTTCTATAGCGATCGGATTGGGCGTTTTGAGTGTCCTTGGCTGGTTTTTATTGCCTCAAGAACCGGTTGCTCCGGCTTTGGTGGCCAAGCCTTCATTAGAAGATTTACCCGCCCAGCGCCAACAAGCAGTCCAGGCAATCATTGATCGGCTTGGGATGTCTGATGCGCTTGAGGTCGTGATTCGCGCAGACGCGGCGGTCCTTGTGAAAGGGGAGT